>NZ_JBFTNO010000019.1:0-25873 GCF_056397525.1 Arthrobacter sp. 05L45_2
ATAAGGAACGTCAAGAGGCAAAAAGGAACATTCTTGCACCGGGATGCCGAAGTATGACGTCGAGGACGACGTCGACGGGCGCCGGGTGGGGGCGCCTGGGCGGCGGCTGGCGACAGTGCCTTCGGCCCGTAGATATTTCCGGGGCCGCCCGCCACACTGAAAGATGATCGCCGGCAGTCATCGCTGTGCCGGCGGCCGGTGGCGCACCGCCTGTGATCCGGGGCTGCCCACCACGCTCCCGCTGGCCAGCAAACAGATTTCACCGGCCCTAGGAACTCATGGCATCAAACCCTGAGCGCAAAAAATTCCGCCCCTCCCGGCGCCTCATCACGGTCTTCGTGGCCATCCTCGCGGCGCTGGGCATCTGGCTGGGATCCACCGTGGTGCTGCGCGGCGCTGAGCCGGGTCCGCTGCCGGCCGCCGACGGGACCATCAGCATCGAGCTGGACAAGCCCGTCAACACCTTCGACGGCTACCGCGCCATGGGCGCGGGGGCGGACGGGCTGGAAGAACACGAAATTGACCGTGTCTGGTCTGCCCGGAACGTCGAGGCCATGAAGTCGGCCGGATTCGGTCCGCTGAGTTACCGGCTGCGCACCGAGCTGGGGGTCAAGGCGTGGCATTGGAACCCACGGGGGACCTGGAGCCAGCCGGACCGGGAGCAGGGTTACTGGACGTCCTCGTCGGAGCCTGCGGGGGACTACGGCGTCTCCTATGGCTACCGCCTCCCGAGGCGCGGAAACACGATCGACCAGGGCAAGGACAACGGGCACTCCCGGCTCAACGACGGGGACGACGCGACCTTCTGGAAAAGCAACCCCTATCTGGATCCGCATTACACCGGGGAACCGGCCGGGCTGAATCCGCAGTGGATCATGACGGAGTTCCCGCAGGCACTGCCCGTGGATATGGTCCGCTTCGACTGGGGGACGCCGTACGCCGCGTCGTTCAAGGTGCAGTACTGGACCGGCACTGACGCGCGGTTCCCCGTCGACCAAGGCACCTGGCGGGACTTTCCGCAGGCAGCCCACCGGGGGACCGGAGGGACCCAGACGGTCCGGGTCGCTGACCGGCCCGTCAACGTCCAGTACCTCCGCATCCTGCTTCTGCAGGGTTCAGGCACCGCCCCCGCCGGATCCCGCGATATCCGCGACCGGCTCGGCGTCGCCGTCCGCGAACTCTACATTGGCCGGCAGCAGGGCGGGTCCTTCATCGACAACGTCCGGCACCGCGAGTCGCGCCGCCAAACGGTGATGTGGACATCCTCGACCGATCCCTGGCACCGCGCAGAGGACCTCGACAAGAACTACGAGCACGCCAGTTTCGAGCGGCTTTTCGCCAGCGGCATCACCCGGGGGGAGCCCTTGATGGTGCCCGTTCCGGCGCTGTACGGGACCCCCGAGGACGCTGCAGCCCTGGCCACTTACCTCAGCAGGGGCGGCTACCCGGTCAGGCGGATCGAGGTCGGCGAGGAGCCGGACGGCCAACTGGCCCAGCCGGAGCACTACGGCGCCCTGTATGTGCAGATGGCGGCCGCCATGAAAGCCGTGAATCCGTCGCTGGAGTTCGGCGGCCCGGGGTACCAGACCACGCTGCCCGACTGGGTGCATTGGCCCGACGGGCACGGCGTCCGGTCCTGGACCGGCCGCTTTGTGTCCTACCTCCGCCACCGCGGGGCCATGCAGGACTTTAACTTCTTCTCCTTCGAGTGGTACCCGTTCGATGACGTGTGCGCGGACCCTGCCGCGACGCTGCCCCAGAACCCGGACCTGCTTGCGCAGCTTCTCAAGCGCCAGCACGACGCCGGCCTGCCCGCCGGGATCCCCAAGGTCATCACCGAGTATGGCTACTCGTCCTTTGTGGGGGCGGTGGAACTCGAATTGCCCGGGGCCATGGTCAATGCCGAAACCGCCGCCATGTTCCTGGCGATGGGCGGCGAAAGCAGCTACTTCTACGGGATCGAGCCGAACTGGGTGGTCCAGGACGAGGTCGGGGAGAAGTGCGACACCCGGGGCAACCTGATGCTGTTCCAGTTCTATGACGAATGGAAGATCCGCCCGGTAGCCGCCTTCCAGGCCGCCCGGTTGGTCAACGAGCACTGGCTGGAGGCCGGTACCGGCCGCCACACCATGTACAGCACCACCAGTGATGTCCGGAATGCGAAGGGCCAGGCGCTGGTCACCGCCTACTCGGTCCGCCGTCCGGACGGCAGGCTCGGCGTGCTGCTGTTTAACAAGGACCCCAAGCGTGCCTTCACCGTCCGCCTGATGCAGCACGACGGCGGGGACAGCCGGCCGCTGAAAGGGAATCTGGAACTAGACCAGTATTCGGCGGCGCAATACCAGTGGAATCCCTCCCGCGGCAGGGGCAACGGCGGCCATCCTGAACCCAACGACCCGCCGGTCAGCATCACCATCGGCGCGGACAGGCACGCCACCATCACGTTGCCGCCCTACAGCATCTCCGTGGCACTGGCCCCCGGCTGAGCCGCCGGCCGGGTCACGCCGTGCCGCTACTCGCAGCCCACTCCGTCGCCGTCGCGGTCCAGTTTGCGGCTGTACCCGGGCTGCCCGGCACGGATCGGCGCGGCACCGGCGGCCCGGGCCGCGGAGCAGTTGGCGTAGTATACCGCCGGGGCGGGCGCCGGTACCGCAGCCGCCGGGGCCGGGGCCGGAGCGGGGGCCTTAAGGACCGGCGCTGGTGCGGGGGCCGGTGCGGGTGCCGCCGCCGGGGCCGGTGCGGCCGGGAGCTGGGCGGCGGGGGCGACGGCGGCCGAGCAGTCCGCCAGGATCCGGGCCATGGCATCGTGCTCGGCCCGGGTGACCCAGAGTGCGTAACTGGCCTTGACCGAAATCTGGCGCGCCACGTAGGCGCAGCGGTACGACTTGTTGGCCGGAAGCCAGGTGGCGGCGTCGCCGTCGCTCTTTTGCATATTTGCCGGCCCGTCGACGGCCAGCAGGTTCAGCGGATCATTGGCGAAAGCGAGCCGCCGTGCCGGACTGAGCCGCTGCGCCCCCTTCTGCCACGCGTCGCTGAGCGCCACGACGTGGTCGATCTGGACCGCGCTGCTGGTGCGGGCGCCGCGCTGGAAGGGAATGGACGTGGCGGTGTACGGATCCTTCAGCACGCCGGAGAGCACCACGCAGCCGTGCGTTCCGGGCTTGAGGACTTCCGCGGTGAGGTCGCGGCGCAGGATGTCGTTGCGGGTGTCGCAGCCGTTGCGGTCGACGTCGGACCAGGCCTGGCCGAATTGGTCCCGGGCATATCCGGTCTTGGGTGCCCGGCCTTTGACCGGGATGGTTGCCAGCACTTTGAGGGYGGTGGCAGCAAACGCCGGTTGCTTGGGCTGGGCTTTGGCCACGGCAGCTTTGGAGACGGGGCCGGGAGTGGCGGACGGTGCCGGGGCCGCCGGCGTCGCTTTGCTCGCCGCCGGCACGGAAGTGGTGGGCGCGGACGGCATTGTGGCCGCGGCGCTGCCGGCCTGGGCGGCCGGCGCAGAGACGCCGGCGCAGGCGCTGGTCGAGGCCAGCAGGACGGCGGCGATCCCGCAGGTGAACCAGTCGACGGCTCCCGGCCGGCGGCCGCCGCCCTGTCGCGTACCAATCCTGCGCACTTCATCCCCCGTTGCTTGTCCTGCGGCCCGGTTTTGGCCGTTGCCAGCCTACCGGCGGTCCTCAGGCGAGCAGCAAGGCCACGCCGATCATGGCGGGGACGGCCACCACGGTGGTGATCAGCACCGTATCTTTGGCCACGGTGAGGCCTGTCCTGTACCGGTTAGCCGCGACAAAAACGTTCTGTGCCGTGGGCAGCGCCGAGGTGACCACAACGGCGAAGAGCGCCTGGTCCTGCAGGCCGAGGGCGAACCGGGCGAAGAGGTAGGCCAGCGTGGGGTGCAGGATGAGCTTGAAGCCGCTGGCCAGCAGGGTGTCAATCCTCCGGCCCGTGTCCGCCTGCAGCGGCCGTGACCCGTTCAGGCTCATGCCGAACGCCAGCAGCATGGCAGGAATCGCGGCGCCCCCGATCAGGTGGATCGGCTGCAACACCAAAGCAGGAACCTCCCAGCCGGTCCCGGCCACCAGGAGGCCGAGCCCGGAACCGAC
Source organism: Arthrobacter sp. 05L45_2 (assembly GCF_056397525.1). Classification (NCBI taxonomy): domain Bacteria; kingdom Bacillati; phylum Actinomycetota; class Actinomycetes; order Micrococcales; family Micrococcaceae; genus Arthrobacter; species Arthrobacter sp. 05L45_2. The sequence continues at coordinate 4,101 of NZ_JBFTNO010000019.1, forward strand.
AATCATGGGGTTGCGAAGAATCATCAGGGCGAAGCTCAGCGGGGTGGTCCGGTGCGAGCTGGTGGTGGCGTCAAGGAACATCAGGAACAGCGGCGTGAAGAAGGCAAGCTGAAAGATCAGCAGCGGGGCCACGTAACTGGCGTCCCCGAGGACGAACACGGCGATCGGGATGCCCAGGTTGGCCGAATTGGCCAGGGAAGCGCTCATGGAGGACACCAGGGCTTCCGGGACCGGGCGGTTGAGCAGGAACCGCACGATGCCGAAGTAGATAGCCGCCGTTGCCACTGCGCCTACGGCCGTCACCAGCAGCGGTGCGGCGAAAACGTCGTGCAGTTTGGCCTTGCTGAGGGTTTCAAAAAGCAGCGCCGGGCTCGCTACGAAGAACGTCAGCGCACTCAGGACGTTGCGGGCGTTCTCGCCCAGGATGTTGCGCCTGCCGACGAACATGCCCACCAGGATGATGAACCAGACGACGAAGAAACCGGCGAGGACTCCTAGCACGCGACTGTCCTGGACGGCGCGGGCGGAATCAAAGGGGTGGGCACCTGTCCACAATAATCAGATTTGTCCCGGGAACCGCGACGCCGGGGCGGCACCGCGTCACGAACCGTCCAGGTCCGACGCCCGGAATGAGGGCGGCCGGCGCCGGCCTTAGTTCAGCGTGGCGTTGTTCAGCGCGTGCGGCGGGCGCAGAAGGCCGGCGGTGTGGCCCTCCGCGGGATCGTTGCCGATCTGGGCGATCTTGTTGTCCTTGTCCACGTGGACCACCTTGGGGACGTAGGACTTCGCTTCTTCGGAGGTCATCTCCGCGTAGGTGATCAGGATGACGATGTCGTTTTCGTGCATCAGGTGCGCCGCGGCGCCGTTGATGCCGATGACGCCGGAACCGCGCTCGCCGGCGATGGTGTACGTCTCGAGCCGGGCGCCGTTGGTGACGTCGACGATCGCGACGAGCTCACCGGGGAGGATGTCGGCCGCCTCCAGCAGGTCCAGGTCCACGGTGACCGAGCCGACATAGTGGAGGTCCGCGTGGGTGACCGTGGCGCGGTGGATTTTGGACTTGAACATTGTTCGATTCATAACGTCACCATTCTAGCGCCGGGACGTGCGGCGCGCTGTGAGCCAGGAAACACCGCCGGACCCAATGGCCGCGGCACCGTCAGGCCGGCGGAGCGATGGACGCCGCGGTTTCGGCGAGAATTTCGCGGGCCGCGAGGATGGCCGGGCGCTTGGCGCTGGAGCGCCGCACGGACGTGAAGACTGTGCGGCGGGGGTTGCCCGGGAGGTCGATCAGCTGGGCCGTGGTTCCCCGGCCGGTCCACACCAGGTCCGGCATCAGCGCCACAGCGTTCCCCGATTCGATGAGCCGGATCTGGGCCTGCAAGTCGGCGGTCTCGAAACGCACGTCCGGCTCGAAGCCGGCAGTGCGGCAGGCCTGCTCCGCCCAGTGCCGGGACGCCGCGCCCCGCGGTTCCATGACCCAGGACAGTGCTGCGGTGTCGGCGAGGGACGTGATGGCCGGCCGGCCCGGTGCTTCGGGCGGCACGGCCAGCCGGATCGCATCCCCGGTGAGGCGCACCCGGTCCAGTTCGGCGTAGCGCGGCGCCGCGTGCCCCGGGTACTGCTCCGCGATAACAAGGTCAAAGTCCCGCGCCCATGTTTCGTGGAGGGCCGTCTCGGGTTCCCGCTGGATCATCTCGATCCGGACTTCCGGGTAGCTGGCGGCCATCCGGGTCAGGGCATCGGGCATCAGGGCCAGGGCCGCGGACTGGAAAACAGCGATCCGCACCGTTCCGGTCACTGTGGTGAGTGAAGCCGCGAGATCCGCCTCGGCCTGCTCGAGGGTTTCGAGCAGCTGCGTGGTGTGCGCAACCAGCACCTCCGCCTGCGGCGTCAGCTGCACGCGACGGCCGGTTTTACGCAGGAGGTCCACGCCCGCTTCCTTTTCCAGGAGGGCCAACTGTTGGGAGACCGACGACGGGCTGTACTGCAGCGCTTCGGCGACTTCGGCGAGCGTGCCGCGGATTTTGAGTTCGCGTAAAAGGCGCAACCGCCGGACGTCGAGCATCGATATTCCTTTGTGAATTCTAATGGTTATTGATTAGGAGAATTCACTTTATCTAATGCAACCGGGCTTGCATACTGTTCTCACTGAGTAACCCCCATCACAGGGCGGATTGATGGGCGCCACCCCCGAGCAGGAGACCCTGATGAGCACCAGAGAACTGACCAGATCGATCATGCGGCGCAAGCCCATCGACGATATTGAAGAAGAAAACAAGCACAGCGGCCTGTTCAAGAGCCTCGGGCTATGGCAGCTGACGGCCATTGGCGTCGGCGGCATTATTGGCGTCGGCATCTTCTCGCTCGCGGGGCTGGTGGCCCACGGCAGCGAGGGTGAGCCCGGGGTCGGCCCGGCGGTGCTGTTCTCGTTCCTGATCGCCGGACTGGCCTCGGCAGCGGCCGCGCTGTCCTACGCCGAGTTCGCGGGAATGATCCCGCGGGCCGGTTCTGCCTATACCTATGGATATGTGGCGCTGGGAGAGGTGATCGGCTGGTTCATCGGCTGGGACCTCTTGCTCGAATACATTGCCATCGTGGCGGTGGTGGCAATCGGCATTTCCGGATACTTCGACGCGTTCCTGTCCGGCATCGGCATCCACATGCCGGTCTGGATGACCTCCACCGTGGATGAGGGCAAGGGCGGCGTGATCAATATTCCGGCCATTGCCGTATGCCTGCTCGTGACCTGGATCCTGTCCCGCGGCACCAAGACTTTCGGCCGCTTCGAACTGGTGGCCGTCGCGATCAAGGTTGTCCTGATCCTTTTCATCATCGGGCTGGGCATCTTCTACATCAACACCAACAACTACAACCCGTTTATGCCCAGCGGCTTCGGGCCCGTTCTGGCTGGCTCCGCCACCGTCTTCTTCGCCGTGTTCGGCTATGACGCAATGAGCACAGCGGCCGAAGAGGCTACGGACGGCAAGAAGCACATGCCCAAGGCCATCATCCTCTCGCTGATCGTCGCCATGCTCCTGTATGTTGCCGCGACCCTGGTGCTGACCGGGATGCAGAACTACAAGGACATCGACCCCAAGGCCGGCTTCGCCTCCGCCTTCAACGGGGTGGGGCTGCCGGTGATCGCAACGATCATATCCGTCTTCGCCGTCCTGTCCATCCTGACCGTGATGCTGACCTTCCTGCTCGGTGTCACCCGTGTCTGGTTCTCCATGAGCCGCGACGGGCTGCTTCCGGGCTGGTTTGCCAAGACCGACCGCAACGGCACCCCGCAGCGTGTCACCTGGATCGCGGGAGTGGCCTCGGCGCTGCTGGCCGGCGTCTTCCCGATCAAGGCCGTCGCTGACCTGACCAACATCGGCATCCTGGCCGCCTTCGTCGTCGTGTGCCTCTCCGTCATCATCTTCCGCTACAAGAAGCCCGACGCCCCGCGCACCTTTCGGCTGCCGTTTATGCCGGTGGTTCCCCTCTTCGGCATGCTCGCCTCGGCCTTCCTTATGGTGCAGCTGCACTGGGAGACGTGGGTCCGCTTCGGCGTCTGGCTGGTGATTGGCCTGGTGATCTACTTCGGATACGGCCGCAAGCACTCGCTGATGAATCCGGACAGCCCGCGGCACCAGGAAGTCGTGGAAATGCACCGCCACATCGGCTAACAGCGCTTCCCCTGAAGGACCCCCTCCCGCGTGCGCGGAAGGGGGTCCTTTGCGTCTGTACGGACGGCGTGGAAGGGGGCCGGTACCCCCGCGGAGCGCCGGCACCGGGCCGTTGCGAAACGTTCGGTTCTACTAACCAGTATTGCTCAGAAAACATCGCTTTATCTTATGGAAATCCGGTCGCATACTAAATCAAGAACGGTCCACATTTTGAGAAAGAACGAGTGCCACCATGACCAACACCTCAACGGAATCCGGCCTGAACGCCGGCGCGGACGCGGGCAACGAGGCCACGCACGCCGCCGTGTCTGAAGGCTCCCCCGTGCTTGAGGCGGCAGCCCTCGCCGAGGAAACCACCGCCCTGGTCCGCCACTGGCTCACCGAGGCCGCCAAGGTGCCCGTCGACGCCTCGGCCCAGCAGCTCGCCGGGGTTCTTAAGGACCCCAACGGCCTTGACTTCACGGTCGGTTTCGTTGACGGCGTCGTGCGTCCCGAGGACCTGCAGGTCGCGGCCCGCAACCTCGCCGCCCTGGCCCCCAAGGTTCCGGCGTTCCTGCCCTGGTACATGCGCAGCGCCGTCCGCCTCGGCGGCACCATGGCCCCGGTCCTGCCGCAGGTGGTCATCCCGGTTGCCCGCCGGGTGCTCCGGGAAATGGTCGGCCACCTCATTGTTGACGCGACGGACGCCAAGCTCGGCCCGGCCATCGCGAAGATCCGCAAGGACGGCATCAAGCTGAACGTCAACCTCCTGGGCGAGGCAGTCCTGGGCGAGCACGAGGCCTCCCGCCGGCTTGAGGGAACCCACACCCTGCTCTCCCGTCCGGACGTGGACTACGTCTCGATCAAGGTGTCCTCCACCGTCGCCCCGCACTCCGCCTGGGCCTTCGACGAAGCCGTGGAGCACGTCGTGGAGAAGCTCACCCCGCTCTTCACCCGTGCCGCCGCCTTCGCCACAGGGGGCCGCAAAGCCAAGTTCATCAACCTGGACATGGAGGAATACAAGGACCTGGACATGACCATCGCGGTCTTCACCCGGATCCTGGACAAGCCCGAGTTCAAGAACCTCGAGGCCGGCATTGTCCTCCAGGCCTACCTCCCCGACGCTCTCTCCGCCATGATCCGCCTGCAGGACTGGGCCGCCGCACGGCGTGCCGACGGCGGTGCGGCCATCAAGGTCCGCGTGGTCAAGGGCGCCAACCTGCCGATGGAACAGGTGGAGGCCTCCCTGCATGACTGGCCGCTGGCCACCTGGGGCACCAAGCAGGACTCGGACACCAACTACAAGCGCGTCATCAACTACTCGCTGCACCCGGACCGGATCAACAACATCCGGATCGGCGTCGCCGGCCACAACCTCTTCGACATCGCCTTCGCCTGGCTCCTGGCCAAGCAGCGCGGCGTTGAATCCGGCATCGAGTTCGAGATGCTGCTCGGTATGGCACAGGGCCAGGCCGAAGCCGTCAAGAAGGACGTCGGGTCCCTCCTGCTGTACACCCCGGTGGTCCACCCCGCCGAGTTCGACGTCGCGATCGCCTACCTGATCCGCCGCCTCGAAGAGGGCGCCAGCCAGGACAACTTCATGTCCGCCGTGTTCGAACTCAGCGAGAACGAGACTCTGTTTGAGCGCGAGAAGCAGCGCTTCCTGGCCTCGCTCGCCAAGCTCGACGACGAGGTTCCGGCCCCGAACCGCCGGCAGAACCGTTCCCTTCCGGCCGAGCCGATGCCGCGCGACTCCTTCGGCAACACCCCGGACACCGATCCGTCCCTCCCGGCCAACCGCGACTGGGGCCGGGCCATCCTTGGCCGCGTCCAGGGCTCCACCCTGGGCAACGCCGCCGTCGAGGCCGCCACGATCAATGACGAGGCGGCCCTGAATGCCGTCATCGACACCGCGGTCGAGAAGGGCAAGGCCTGGGGTGCCCTCTCCGGAGCGGAACGGGCCGAAATCCTGCACCGCGCCGGCGACGTGCTGGAGGCCCGCCGCGCCGACCTCCTCGAGGTCATGGCGAGCGAGACCGGCAAGACGATTGACCAGGGTGATCCCGAGGTTAGCGAAGCGGTGGACTTCGCGCACTACTACGCCGAATCGGCCCGCAAGCTCGACGACGTCGACGGCGCAACGTTCGTTCCGGCGAAGCTGACTGTCGTGACGCCGCCGTGGAACTTCCCCGTGGCCATCCCCGCAGGGTCCACCCTGGCGGCGCTCGCCGCAGGATCCGCCGTGGTGATCAAGCCCGCCAGGCAGGCCCGCCGCAGCGGTGCCGTGATGATCGAGGCCCTCTGGGAGGCCGGTGTCCCGCGCGACGTGCTCACCATGGTGCAGCTCGGCGAGCGGGAACTGGGGCAGCAGCTGATCTCGCACCCCGCCGTGGACCGCGTCATCCTCACCGGCGGCTACGAGACCGCAGAGCTGTTCCGCTCCTTCCGCAAGGACCTGCCGCTGCTGGCCGAAACCAGCGGTAAGAACGCCATCATCGTCACCCCGAGCGCGGACCTGGACCTCGCGGCAAAGGACGTGGCCTACTCCGCGTTCGGCCACGCCGGCCAGAAGTGCTCGGCCGCCTCGCTGGTGATCCTGGTCGGCTCCGTTGCGAAGTCCAAGCGCTTCCACAACCAACTGATCGACGCCGTCACCTCACTGAAGGTCGGCTACCCTGAGGACCCGGCCAGCCAGATGGGCCCGATCATCGAGCCTGCCGGCGGCAAGCTCCTCAACGCCCTGACCACCCTCGGTGAGGGCGAGGCCTGGGCCGTGGAGCCGAAGCAGCTGGACGAGTCCGGCAAGCTGTGGAGCCCGGGCGTCCGCCACGGTGTGCGCCGCGGTTCCTACTTCCACCTCACCGAATTCTTCGGTCCGGTCCTCGGTGTTATGACGGCCGAAACCCTGGAGGAGGCCATCGCGATCCAGAACCAGATCGAGTACGGCCTGACCGCCGGCCTGCACTCGCTGAACACCGACGAACTTGCCCTCTGGCTGGACACCGTCCAGGCAGGCAACCTTTACGTCAACCGCGGGATCACCGGCGCCATCGTGCAGCGCCAGCCCTTCGGCGGCTGGAAGAAGTCTGCCGTCGGTGCCGGCACCAAGGCCGGTGGCCCGAACTACCTCGCAGGCCTCGGCGACTGGGTCAGCAAGGCCAGCACGGCCGAGACGAAGCCGGCACACTCCGGCGTTCGCAGGATCGAGGACGCGGCCAAGGGCATCCTGCCGGCCGATGAACTCGGCCCGCTGCAGCGGTCCCTGGCCTCGGACGCCCAGGCCTGGGCCGAGGAGTTCGGCACCGCCAAGGACGTCTCCGGGCTGAGTGCGGAACGCAACGTGTTCCGCTACCGCGCACTGCCGGTCATGGTGCGGTTGTCAGAAGGCCAGCCGCTCGCCGACCTGATCCGCATCGTGGCTGCCGGTGTCCAGGCGGGCTCGGACTTCACGGTGTCCAGCGCCGTCGAAGTACCCGCCCAGCTCCGTGCGGTGCTGTCCGGACTCGGGATTGAGACCACCGTGGAGAACGACGCCGAGTGGCTCGCGTCCGTGGGCCGGCTTGCCCAGGCTGCCACCCTGGCCGTGCACCGCATCCGCCTGATCGGCGGCGACGCGAAGGCGCTGGCCGACGCCACGGGCGGCCGCCCCGACCTGGCCGTCTACTCCCACCCCGTCACGGAGGCCGGACGCGTTGAACTGCTGCCGTTCCTGCACGAGCAGGCCGTCAGCATCACCGCCCACCGCTTCGGCACCGCGAACCACCTCTCGGACAGCCTGATCTAAGCAGCCAATCCGGGTTCGCGACCCCTGAGTACGCAACGCCGCCGTCCCCGCACTCACAGTGCGGGGACGGCGGCGTTTGCGGTTACATGGGCGCGGGCATGGCTCCTACCCGAGGTACCAGCCCGGCGGGACCCACGCGGCCGGGACGGCATGGGCGGAGAAATCCTCACAGCCTGAACAGAAGTAGGTCACCTCACCGAGCCTGCTGATGGAACCGTCCCGGTGGTGTTTGGCCGGGACAAAGGATTCCAGGTAGACGAACTCATCCGTCCCGCAGCGCTCGCAGTAGGGGATACCGACGAAGTCGTCGTCACCCCGGGTACGGGCCGCATGCGGATCCAGCCTGCCGAGGCTCGGATGCGGCAGGCCTTCCAGGCGGGCAGCTGTACTCAGCGGCGGGGCGGCGCTCATTGGATGGCGCGGCCGCATGGTGGTGTGGGAGTTGTTTATGGCTGGCGTCATTGCTGGCCTATCCCGAACGTTTGCCGGTTTTGCTGCATGGCAACAACGAGGATAAACGTTCGTTTGTCGGATCGTTGTGGGGGCCTCTGCTTGACCTTCAACACTGTCAGGATAGGACAAGTAACACTTGGGTTCAATGGTCGGGGACAGACCCGCTGAAGCAAGTATGTTGCGGGTAGCTACCTGCTGTGGAGCGAGTATTTCGCCGGGGAGCGGGACTAGGACGAGCGGCTGAAGGCGCGGCCAACAATGGTCTGGGTCAGGGCGTCGATCACCTCGGTGTTTGCCAGCGGATTGCGGATCAGGGTGAAGTCGACGTCGCCGACGGGCGGCAGGTCGAAGCGCCGGGTGATGATTTTCAGGTCCTCCGGCACCAGCGAGGAGGGCATCACGGCGACGCCGATCCCGGCCCGGACGGCGGCCAGGACACCGCTGATCTGGCGGGTGGTGCAGGTGATGCGCCAGGTCCGGCCGGTGGCCTCGAGCGCGTCGATGGCCAGTTTCCGGCTCAGGCTCGGCGCGGGGTAGGCGATCAGCGGTACCGGATCCCCGGAATCGAGGACAGTCTGCTCGAGGCCCACCCAGGAGAAGGAATCCTGCTGGACCACGGTTCCATCCTTGGCGCCGGCAACCCATTTGACGAATACCAGGTCCAGTTGGCCGGCGTTGAGCCGCTTGTACAGCTGGTCGCTTTGCCCGACCGTCAGTTCCAGGTTGATCTGCGGGTAGATCTGCCGGAACTCCCGCAGGATCCGTGGCAGCCCGGTAATGGCGAGGTCATCCGCCGTGCCAAAGCGCAGCCGGCCGCGCATGGCGGAGCCGGAAAAATAGCGTGCCGCGGAGTCATGGGCAGCGAGGATGGTGCGCGCGAAGCCGGCCATCGCGTCCCCGTTGTCCGTGAGCCGGACATCGCGGGTGTCGCGGGCAATCAGGGTTCGTTTGGCGGCGGCCTCGAGCTTGCGGACGTGCTGGCTGACCGTGGGCTGTGCCAGCCCCAGCCTGTCCGCCGCCCTGGTAAAGCTCAGCGTTTCGGCCACGGCAAGGAACGAGCGCAGCTGGGCCGGTTCAAACATGCCTTCCGCCTGCCGGAGGAACTCGGGTCGCCATGAGATTCCTTTCATTGCATTTCGTGATGCTAGTTATGCCCTGGATAGCCTTCCATTATCAATTGCGGCCAGCTTAGCGTTAAGGAGACCCCGCAGACTTCGTTTCCCTGAGGACTTTCCGTGCCACCCCCTCCGCCGTTCCATCCCGCCGACACCCGGCCGGACCAGAGCCAGCCGACCGTCCCCGCCCCCATTACCCAGCCGATCGGCGTCGTAAGTGAACGCCTGCCGTGGCGGCATACCTTCATTTCCCTGAAGGTCCGCAACTTCCGGATCTTCGCGGTGGGGCACTTCATCGCCGTGGTGGCCCTGTGGATGCAGCGGATCGCCCAGGACTGGCTGGTGCTTCAGCTCTCCGGCTCGGTCACCGCCGTCGGAATTACCGTGGCCCTGCAGTTCCTGCCCTCGCTCCTGCTGGGCCCGTGGGGCGGCATGATGGCGGACCGCTTCGCGAAGCGGAAGATCCTGATGCTGTGCCAGTGCGTGGCCGCCGTACTGGCGGCGACTCTGGCCGTACTGGCCCTCTCGCACCGGATTGAAGTCTGGCAGGTCTATGGGATAGCCCTCATTCTGGGCCTGGTCACCGTACTGGACCAGCCGGCCCGGCAGGTCTTCGTCAACGAACTCGTCGGTCCCGCCTACCTGCGCAACGCCATCAGCGTGAACTCCACGATCTTCCAGCTGGGCGGCCTGATCGGCCCGGCCGTCGCCGGAGTGCTGCTTAGCGCGGTCGGCGCGGGCTGGGCCTTCGCCGGGAACGCGCTGGCGTGCTGCTCCACCCTGACCATGCTGCTGGTCCTGCGCAAGGACGAACTGCACGTGACGCTGCCGGCGGCCAAACGCAAGGGCATGCTCCGGGAGGGGCTGCGCTATGCGCTCGGCAAACCCACGATCTACTGGCCGTGGCTGATGGCCGGCTTCGTCGCGGTGTTTGCGATGAGCCTGCCCGTGCTGCTGGCAGCCTTCGCGGACCACGTCTACCGGGCCGGTGCCGGCGGGTACGGTCTGCTCAACGCATTGGTGGCCCTCGGTGCGCTGGCCGGCGCCATCACGTCCGCGAGGCGGCGGCAACTTCGGCTGCGTTCGGTGATGCTGGGCGCCGGGATGTACGGCCTGATGCTCTGCCTGGCCGCCTCCGCGCCGTCGATGGTGTTTTTCGGCGCGGCGATGGTCCTCGCCGGCTTCTGGTGCCTGATGTTCCTGACGGCCGCCAACCAGCTGGTCCAGGTCAGCGCCAACATGGGCATCCGCGGCCGGGTGATGAGCCTCTACATCATGGTGCTCATCGGTGGACAGGCCCTCGGCGGACCACTTATGGGCTGGCTCGCCGAGCACTTCAACCCGCACACGGCCATCCTCATCGCCGGCGCGGTACCGGCGCTGGCCGCAGCCGTGGTCTCGGTGGTACTTGCCAGGCGCGGCCAGCTGGCGCTCAAGGTGGACCTGAAAAACCGGCGTCAGTTGCTGCGGATTGTCGCGACCTAGGCTCACGGGGCCGGGGCGTGGGGTTGCCTGATCGAGTAGGGGTTCCGCGGGTCCCCTCGGGTACATTGCGGTGCTGATCCCGGTTTACCCGCAATAAAGTACTCGTGGATGGGGCGGCACCCGGGACTAGAATCCGGCCATGAAACGGACTCTGCGTATTGTGGCCGACATCGTTGGGGCGTTGCTTCTGGCAACGGGTATCGCCGTTCCGGCGCAGACCGACCCGTTGCATTGCGGCGCTCCGTGTCCGCGTGATTACAGCGGCGACGGCTACCCGGATGTCATGGCACTCGACAGTCACGGCACGCTCTGGCTTTACCCCGGCGATGGCGATGGCGGGTTCAAGCCGAGGATCAAATCGGCGACCGGGTGGCACTACACGGCGATCATTCCCTCACGAGGAGCCTTCTACGGCGTCTTCGCCCGGGACAAGGACGGGAACCTCTGGGCCATCCCGAGCAACGGGCACTCCGGATGGCGGTCGCGGACCCCACTCGGCGGAGGCTGGAACCAAATGACCAGCATCATTGACGAGTCTGGCCGTGGCAACCTGCTCGCCATCGACCGCTCCGGGACGCTCTGGCGTTACCCGTACACCACGGTCGGCAATGGCTACTCGGTCAGCTGGCAACCGCGGCAGCGGGCCGCCACCGGCTGGGCCGGCCGGATGCTCGTCGACTTGCATATCGGCGGGGGTTGGCCGTGGTTCTACGCGCGGGACACCCACGGCATACTCTGGCCCTACGACGACCGCCAAGGGATCCAGGTCAAGACCCCCACCTCGTACTACACCTTCGGCTCCGGCTGGAATCGTTACACACGAATCGTCGAGGCGGGCGACTGGGAGAACGTGGACGGGCTCAGCGACCTAATCGCCACGGACAAGCACGGCGACCTCTGGATGATCCCAGGCGGAGATGCGGGAAAGCACCGCGTAAAGATTGGCCACGGCTTTAGCGGTTACACCATCTGGTGACCCGGCGAGCCCAGGCCGGGAGAGAAAATGGAGCGGCTGACGGGAATCGAACCCGCGTATCAAGCTTGGGAAGCTAGCGCTCTACCATTGAGCTACAGCCGCAGAGCCGCAGAAATGACCGCAAAAACGCCTGGTCAAGATACTGCAGAACAACGAGATTTACCTTACCCCAGCCGCGGGGCTTCCCCGAACAGCAACACCGCGAGCACCGCCGTCGTGCCCGTTCCCGTCCGCGTGCAGCGCCACCAGTGGCGAATAGGTAGCCCCGTCTCAGTTCCACGTAGCACCGACAAGCAGGTCGAGTGGTGATTCGGCGGAAAGAGGTAGCTAACACTCGTGTGCGCCAATAAGTCACATTATTGACTGTGGAGACCGCAGCCACACTAGTCGCTAGAAGGTCTCCTCATGTTTCTTCGGACGTTGATTGCTGTTCATTTTCTCTGGTTATCGGACCGTCATAAACAGTCCGGTTCCCCTTCCAGCCAGGCCGACCAGGCCGCGCCGGCCAGTGCGCCGGCCGCTCATCGGGCCGACTCCTCCCGGCRCCGGTGATGAGCGAACTCAAACACCGCCGGCCATTCCACGCAGTACGGCGCGCGGCGGTTCCAGGAATCCAAGCACGTGCACTCACCCCGGAACGTCCCCAGCACTCGGTCTGGGACGACGAATCCCGGTTCGACCTCGCGGCCTCCCGGAAAGCAGTCACCCGGCAGTGGAAGAACTTCGCCAACCGTCTCCGGCTTACTGACTCGGCCGCCATCGCTGTATCCGTGGCCGCAGCCTACGTCTTCCGGTTCGGCGTCGATGCGCCCACCAGGTCCGCGGAGGAATTCGAAGCCCGGTACCTTGCAGTGTCTGTCCTCCTGCTAGCGGCCTGGATCGCCGTCCTGGAGATCTACCCCACCCGGGACAGGCGGACGTTCGGCATCGGTGCCGCGGAATACAAGCGGGTGGTTCAAGCCACCCTCAAGCTCTTCGGCGCCCTGGCCATCGCCATGGTCTTCGTCCGGTTCGACGTCGTCCGCGGCTATTTCGCCGTCGCGCTGCCCCTGGGGCTGGTCCTGCTGACAGGCACGAGGTGGCTGTGGCGGAAGTGGTTGAACCTGAAGCGGCGCGAGGGCAAATACCTGTCCCGGGTCATCGTGATCGGCGAACGCGCCGACGTCGAGTACGTCATCAACAACATTGAAAAGAACCGGGCCGCCGGCTATGAGATCACCGGGGTCGGGTTGTCCGCCCTGGACAAATCGGTGGAGCTCCGGGCGCCCTGGTACCGAATTCCGGTGGTGTCGAGCCTGGCCGATGTTTCCCGGATGGTCGAAACTGCGGGTGCGGACGCCGTCATTGTCGCGGGCAGGGTCCCCGGCGGCAGCACCTACATCCGGGAACTCGGCTGGAAGCTTGAGGCCACCGGAACGGAGCTTGTCCTGGCGTCAACGCTGACCAACGTCGCCGGACCGCGCATTCACTGGCGCCCGGTGGACGGCTTGCCGCTGGTACACGTTGAACTCCCGCAGTACGCCGGTGCCAAGCACATCCTCAAGCGGGTCATGGATGTGGCCGTCGCGTCGCTGGCGCTACTGATGTTGTTCCCCCTCATGGTGGTTCTCGCCATCATCGTCAAGCGGGACAGCCCGGGGCCCGTCTTCTTCCGCCAACTCCGCGCCGGCAGAAACGGTATGCCGTTCCACATGGTGAAGTTCCGTTCAATGGTGCAGACCGCCGAAACGGATCTCGGATCGCTGCAGGCGCTCAACGAGGGCTCCGGGCCGCTGTTCAAAATGCGGAACGACCCACGGGTCACCAATTGCGGGCGGTGGATGCGGAAGTACTCCCTGGACGAGCTGCCGCAGTTCTGGAATGTCCTCACCGGCGAGATGAGCCTGGTGGGCCCACGGCCGCCGCTGCCCACCGAAGTTGAACGCTACGAGAAATTCACCAGCCGGCGCCTGCTCATCAAACCCGGGATAACGGGCCTCTGGCAGATCAACGGCCGCTCCGCCCTCCCGTGGGACGAGAGCATCCGGCTGGACCTCTACTACGTCGAGAACTGGTCGCTAACCGGTGACCTGATCATTTTGTGGCGAACGTTCAGGGCCATGCGCAGCCCCGTCGGCGCCTACTAAGGAGCAACCATGAGCACACTGATTGGCTACGCAGCCGGGGCGTTCGATCTCTTTCACGTCGGCCACCTCAACCTCCTCCGCCACGCAAAAGCCCACTGCGACTTCCTGATCGCAGGCGTCGTATCCGACGAGCTATTGGTTCAGGCGAAGGGCCGGCCGCCGGTGATCCCCCTGGCCGAACGCCTGGAAATCGTCCGGTGCATCAGTTACGTCGACGACGCCGTGGCGGAAACCCTGCCGCGCAAGATCGACACCTGGCGGAGCCGGCCCTTCGACGTCTTCTTCAAGGGAGACGACTGGAGGGGCACACCCAAAGGCCTCGCCCTCGAACGCGAGTTTGCCGCCGTCGGGGTAAGAGTCGCCTATTTCCCCTACACGATGCACACGTCCAGCACCGCGCTCCGCCGGACCCTGGATCTCTTGAACGCCGGCACCCAGGAAAGAGGGGTCCTGCACAGCCTGCCCTGAGCGGTCGATTCGCGCCCCGCCGGCGCCGGCTCACCGCACGGTCTCAACCACTGGCCCGGCCCCAACAACCAGCCCGGTCCCACTAAAGCTCGGTCTCTATCAGCAGCATGTACCAAACTTCGGGGGTAAAAAATGAACAACGCAACGCCCAAACCTGCCGGTTTACGCATCGCCCTGGTGGGCACGCGCGGCGTACCCGCCCACTACGGAGGCTTCGAAACCTGCGTGGAGGAAGTGGGCCGGCGGCTCGCCACGCGCGGGCACACGGTGACGGTTTACTGCCGGTCCGGCAACGGTCCGGACAGGAAAGCCGAATTTGAGGGGATGCGGCTGGTGCACCTTCCGGCGGTCCGACGGCGCTCCCTGGAAACCTTGAGCCACACCGGCCTTTCCGTCGCCCACCTGATGGCGCACCGGGCCGATGCCACCATCGTCTTCAACGCCGCCAACGCGCCCTGGCTCCCGCTGCTCCGGCTGGCCAGGCTCCCCGTCGCCACCCACATGGACGGACTCGAATGGAAGCGTGCCAAGTGGGGGCCCGTCGGCCAGCGCTACTACCGCTGGGCGGAAAGCTTCGCCGTGCAGTTCTCCAACGCCCTGATCGCGGACGCCGCCGGGATCCGTGACTACTACCGGGATACCTTCAACGCGGACACGGAGCTTATTTCCTACGGCGCCCCGCTGCTTGAGCCGAGGGCACCCCAGCACCTCGGGTCAGTGGGCCTGGGCGCCGGAAAGTACCATCTGGTGGTCGCCCGGCTGGAGCCGGAAAACCACGTGCACACCATTGTGGAAGGTTACGTGCGCAGCCGCGCCAAACTCCCGCTGGTGGTTGTCGGGTCCACCCCGTACGGGCAGGGGTACGATCAGCGGCTCAGGACCTCGGCCGACAGGCGGGTCAGTTTCCTGGGCGGCGTCTGGAACCAGGAGCTGCTCGATGAGCTCTACGCCAACGCACTGGTCTACTGGCACGGGCACTCCGTGGGAGGAACCAACCCTTCGCTGCTCCGGGCCATTGGTGCCGGCGCGGCAACCAACGCGTTCGACGTGAACTTCAACCGTGAGGTCCTCGGCCCGGTCGGCCGGTATTTCCGGGACCCGGACGACGTCGCCCGCCTGGCTGAAGAAGCAGAAACACAGCCGGCCCTGACGCGCTCGCGGGCCAACCAGTCCCGGGAGGCAGCTGCCCGCTACGACTGGGACGTGGTGGCCGACGGGTACGAGGCCCTCTGCTATGCGCTGGCGTCCCGGGCGCTGACCAAGGCGCAAGGCCCCCGGGTCCGCAGCTTCGCCGCGGCCGCCCGGCACACGGCGGGCGAAAGCCAGGTGGCACAGTGAGGCCCCCGATCCCGCGGGCTCCGATGAACCCGGCGCGGCTCCGAAGCGCCCTGCGCGCAACCCCTAACCCCAGCAGCATTCCCGTGGAGGTCCCCATGCACCAGGTCCCTGCAGTACCGGCAGTATCAATTTCGACGGGCGCCAGGAGCCGTCTCCTGCGGCGGAAAGTCCTGGCGACCCTCGTCGGTGCCACTGTCGGCGTCGCACTCCTGTCCGGCTGCAACGCCGCGGCAGGGGCGCCCGGCCAGGCCGCCGCAGCGGCACAGGGCGCCGCGTCGAGCGACCCGAAGCCGACGGCGGACGGCCCGTCACTTCCTCCGGGCGGCCCGGGGTTCGTGGACAACTCGACGGCGGCCCCTGTGGTCAAGAGGGACAAGGAGAAGGCCGCCACCGCAAAGTCGCGCGCCGTGCCGGGCGACTTCGGCTCGGCTCCGGCCAAGTACACCGACGGAGTCCTTGTCTCCGTGGGCGGCATGCGCAGCGGGGTGGTGTCCGGCACGGACCCCGGCACCATCTCCGGAGCGCCCTACGTCTACATGGATATCACCATCCACAACGGTTCCGGCGAGGTCCTGCCGGTGTCGAACGTGGTGGCGACCCTGCGCTACGGGAACGGCAAAACAGCAGCGGCACCGCTCTACGAGGGCGCCAACGAGCTCGACTTCGCGGGCACCATCAACGCCGGAGACAGCCAGACGAGGGGTTACGCCTTTATGGTCCCCAAAGGCACCGAAAGCGCCACCCTCTATGTGGACATCGACGGCGGCCACACTCCCGCGGCCCTCAGCGGAAACCTCCCGAAGTAGTGGCCAGCCACAAGTCCCAACCCAACGCCCCGGCAGGCCAGGCCGGCCGAGGCATGCTCGGCGGTGTCGCCGCCCAGGGGTCGCAGGCGCTCGCAAGCTTCGGACTGCAGGTCCTGGCCGTAAGGACCCTCGGGCTCGACGGGCTGGGGCAGTTCGCCATCATGTACGGCGTCGTTCTGCTGGTCACGGCCATTGTGAGCGGATTTATCGGCGACACCTTGACCGTCCAGGACCGCCACGATCCGTCAATCCGGTTCACCCTGCAGCTGTGGTGCCTGGGCCTGGGCCTGGGGAGCGGGCTGTGCGCGGCCGTCATGGCGATGGCCTCCGGCCTGCTGGCGCCGTCTGGGGCCTGGATCTTCGGGGGAGCGATTACCGTTTTTGTCCTCGAAGACACCATCCGGCGGCTGCTCATGGCGCACCTCCTTTTCTGGAAAATCGTCGTCGTTGACCTCGCAGGACTCCTAGGCGCCCTGGCAGCACTCGGCGCGGAAGCAGCAGGCGGGCCCTTGGGCCTCAGCTCCTTCTTCGCCGCGATCATCTGGGGCCAATCCGCGGCGCTCATCATCGGGGCGGCACTCTTGCCCAAGGATGACCGCTACCTGATCCTGGCGGCCCGGAAACTCTCGCCGGCAGTGGCCCGCTACGGCATCTGGCGTTCCCTGCAACAAGCGGTCCGGCCCACGCTGCTCACCGCCGTTCGGGTGTCTGTGACGCTCCTGGCCGGACTGGCCGCCACCGGAGAACTGGAGGTCGCCCGGATCTACGTCGCACCGATCATGTTGATGGTCAGTGGTGCGTCCTCGTACCTGTTTGCCGCTTTCGCCCGGCAAAGCGCCGTCCCGATGACGGAATTGCTGCGCAGGGCGGACCGGGGCGTGGCGGTCCTGACCGTCGTGGCCGTAGGCGCGGGCGTCGTCGCCCTCGCATCGTTGCCCACGGTGGGCCGGCTCGTAGCGGGACAGCAGCCGGAGGTCGCTGCCGTGCTCGGCTGGATCGCCTACGCCACGTCCGTGGCGGCGGTAACGCCCTACGGTGCCCTCGCCGCAGTCCGCGGCAAACAGGCCGGCGTCCTGGGTCTGCGCGTGGCGGACTCCCTCTTCTCCCTGCTTCTGGCGGGGGCATTCGTCGCGGTCACCACCGGGTACACCATGGTGCCCGMCCTGATGGCTGTCGGCTCCTTGCTCGGCGGCCCGCTCATCCGCGGCCTGCTGATCAAGCCTCTGCTGGTTTCCGAAATTCAATCAACGGCGGCAGTTCAGCCTCCGCGGTCTCGAAAGGTGGCACATCGTGCAT
Source organism: Arthrobacter sp. 05L45_2 (assembly GCF_056397525.1). Classification (NCBI taxonomy): domain Bacteria; kingdom Bacillati; phylum Actinomycetota; class Actinomycetes; order Micrococcales; family Micrococcaceae; genus Arthrobacter; species Arthrobacter sp. 05L45_2. The sequence goes on from NZ_JBFTNO010000019.1 coordinate 21,601, forward strand.
AGCAACAAATTTCCATCGCAAGAACACTTGTCCAGGGGGTCATCGACCATGAAATCACGCGCCAACAGGTTCAACCGGTCCGTCCGCGGCCTGGCCGGGGCGACGGCCGCCGTCGTCATTGCTGCTTTCTTCAGCGCCGGTGCGGCGGCAGCCGCGGACAACCCTCCACCGCCACCCCAACTGCCACCAACGGTGAGCGGCGACGTGCTGCCCACACCACAGATCAACGGTGTGGTTTGGAAGACGGCGGTCATCGGCAACACGGCCTATGCGGTGGGCAGTTTCACCACGGCCCGTCCCTCCGGCGCCGCACCGGGAACCAGCGAAGTCACCCGCAACAATGCGATGGCCTTCAACATCCTGACCGGAGCGATCCTGCCTTGGAACCCCAACCTCAACGCCCAGGCGCGGACCATCAAGGTCTCGCCGGACCAAAAGAAGATCTATCTGGGCGGCGACTTCACCACCGTCTCGGGCAACGCGCGGGGAAAGGTCGCGGCGTTTGACGCGGCCACGGGCGCGCTCGACCCCAACTTCAAGCCGACCGTCAACGGATCCGTCTGGAACGTCGCGGCCAGCAGCAACGCCGTCTACGTGGTCGGGTCCTTTGGCGTTGCCGGCGGAGCGACGCGGCGGAACATGGCGTCCTTCACCACCGCCGCGGGCGCACTGCTGCCATGGAATCCTGCTTCTGACGACATTGTCGAGGCAGTGGTCGCGGCACCGGACAATAGCAGGGTCGTTGTCGGCGGCCGGTTCCAGCAGCTCAACGGTTCGCCCATCGTCGGCATCGGAGCCGTCGATGGTGCCGCTGGCGGCCTGCTTCCCTGGACCAGCCGGCCCATCCCAACACGGCAGGACACCAACCGATCCGGAGTCACGGAACTCTCACTCGTCGGAGGCGTGGTCTACGCCAGCGCCGACGGCGAGGGCGGGCACTGGTTCGACGGGCGGTTCGCCGCGGACTTCGCCACTGGGGACCTGCTGTGGCTGAACAACTGCTACGGCGCCACCTACGGGATTTCCGTGATGGACCAGGTCATGTACTCCGTGGGCCACGCCCACGACTGCACCTCGGTGGGCACCTTCGCCGACCACAGCCCGCAGATCTGGAAGCGGGCCACGGCCGATACGACGTTCGCCACCGGAACTGACCAGGGGGCGCCCGGATCCAACATGAACTACGCCTACCAGCCCGTTCCGACGCAGCTGCCCTGGTACCCCGAAGTCAACGCGGGCAGCTACACGGGTATGTACCAGGGTGGCTGGTCGCTCGCGAACAACGGAACCTACCTTGTGATGGGCGGTGAATTCACGCGGGTCAACGGGCAGAACCAGCAGGGCCTCGCAACCTTCGCGAAGCGATCCGTCGCCCCCAACAAGGTGGGACCGACCTACAGCCCCATGAAGCCGAACGTCCTGTCGCTGAACTCCGGGACGGCGCGAGTCGCCTGGACCGGCACCTCGGACATCGACGACGGCACACTCACCTACGAAGTCCTGCGAGATAATGGCACCGTTCCGGTGTTCAGTGTCGACGCAAAGTCGCCGTGGTGGGCGCTGCCCCAGCTCGGGTTCACGGACACCGGCCTGGTTCCGGGGTCCACCCACACCTACCGGGTGCGGGTGAAGGACCCGGAGACCAATAACTACACCGGCAGCCGCTCCGATCCGATCGTGATCTCCTCGGCCGCGCCCAGCGCCTACGCCCAGAAGATCATCGGCGACGGCGCCACGAACTACTGGCCGCTCAATGAACCCGCCGGTTCAGTGGTCTTCGACAACGCCTCTTTCGCCGACGCCGATGCCGGTTCCGGCATCAGCCGCGGCGCCGGCGGCGCCATCCCCAACGACGCGGCGTCGACCTTTGACGGGACCAGCAACGGCTTTGCCGCAACCCGCGCCGCCATTCCCGGACCGGACACGTTCACGGCCGAAGCTTGGTTCAAGACCACCAGCACCAGCGGTGGCAAGATCCTCGGCTTCGGCGGCTCGGCAACCGGCGACTCGGGCACCTACGACCGCCACATCTACATGGATAACGCCGGCCACATCTGGTTCGGTGTCTACCCCGGCGGAGTCCAAACGCTGAACACCGCCAACACGTACAACGACGGACAATGGCACCAGGTCACCGCCAGCCTCGGCAGCGACGGGATGCACCTCTACATTGACGGCGTGGCGGCAGGGCAGCGGAACGACGTGACGTCCGGCCAGGCCTACAACGGCTATTGGCGCATCGGCGGGGACAACCTCGGCAGCTGGCCCAACCAGCCCGCCAGTTCCTACTTCGCCGGTGCCATTGACGACGTCGCCATCTACCCCACGGTGCTGACCCGGCAAACAGTCCTCTCGCACTTCACCGCGAGCGGCCGCGAATCCAGCCTTCCGCCGATGCCCAAGGACGCTTACGGTTCGGCCATCACGTCGGACCAGCCGGACCTCTACTGGCGCCTCGACGAAACCTCAGGCACCCAGGCCGTGGATTCGACGCAGTCCAGCAACAACGGCGCCTACCAGGGCGGCGTAACGCAGGGGGCAACCGGAGTGATCCCGGGCTACAGCGGGACGGCGGCCACCTTCAACGGACAGGACGCGGTGGTCTCCGGCCAAAACTCGGTGAGCAATCCGACCACCTACTCCCTCGAGTCGTGGTTCAAGACCACCACCACCCGGGGCGGGAAGATCATCGGGTTCGGCAACAACAACAYGGGCCTGTCAGATAACTACGACCGGCACCTCTACATGCAGGATGATGGCACGCTCGCGTTTGGGGTCTGGACAGGGCAACCGAACCTGATCATCACGCCAGTGGCCTACAACGACGGGAAGTGGCACCACGTCGTCGCCGAACAGTCCAGCGACGGCATGAAGCTCTACCTCGATGGCGCCCTGGTGGGCACCAACCCGCAGACCCAGGCCCAGCCCTACACCGGATACTGGCGCGTCGGCGGAGACACCACGTGGGGATCCTCCAGCCCTTACTTCGACGGCACCATCGACGAAGTCGCGGTGTACTCCAAGGCGCTGAGCGCCGATCGGGTGGCTGCGCACTACAACCTGGCTGCGCCGGCCAACGTCCTGCCGGGAGCCGCGTTCACCTCGACCGGCCAGAACCTGGACGTCACCGTGGACGGTACCCAGTCCAGCGACCCTGACGGTCAGATTGTGAACTACGCCTGGGACTTCGGTGACGGCCAACTCGGCTCCGGGGCCACGGCAACGCACAGCTACTCGGCCGCGTCCACGTACGCCGTGAAGCTGACGGTTACCGACAACCGCGGCGGGAAATCAACGGTCTCCCACGACGTCACTGTCACGGAGCCGCCCAACCAGCTCCCGGCCGCGGACTTCGCCGCCACCACGGCGAACCTCAAGGTATCCGTGGACGCGGCAGCGTCGCACGACCCCGACGGAACGCTGGTGAACTACGCCTGGGACTTCGGTGACGGCCACACGGCGACGGGGGTGAACGCCGAGTACACCTACCTCACTGCGGGTAAGTACACGGTGACACTGACCGTGACGGACAACCGTGCCGGGACCAGCACCACCACCCGGGAGGTGACGGTGGAACGGCCGCCCAACGCGCTGCCCACCGCCGCCTTCACCCCGACGACCCAGAGCCTCGACGGATCCTTTGACGCTTCGGCCTCAAGCGACTCCGACGGGCAGATTGTGGACTACAGCTGGGACTTTGGGGACGGCTCTACCGGCAGTGGGGTCACCGGGCACCGCACGTACGCGGCCGCCGGCACCTACACCGTCACCCTGACGGTCACCGATGACCGCGGCGGCCAGGCCCGGATCGCACACGACGTCACCGTCGCTCCTGTACCCAACAGGGCTCCGACGGCGGCTTACGCGTTCACGACCACCGATCTCCGGGCAGCCTTCGACGGATCGGCGTCGTCCGACCCCGACGGAACAATCGACGCGTACGCGTGGGACTTCGGCGACGGGTCAACCGCCACCGTCGCCGCACCGGCCCATGTCTACGGCACGGCCGGCACGTATAACGTCACCCTGACCGTGACCGACAACAAGGGTGCCCGGGACGCGGTGGTCCACGCTGTCACGGTCACCGCCGCTCCGCCGCCCAATGCGCCGCCGGTCGCCTCATTCTCGAGCGTGGTCAACGGCCTGAGCGGACAGTTCGACGGTTCGGGTTCGTCCGATCCGGACGGCACGGTCACCGGTTACGCGTGGGACTTCGGCGACGGGTCCGGCGCAACCGGCCCGACGGCGAACCACACCTTCACCAGCGCGGGCG
>NZ_JBFTNO010000020.1:0-25425 GCF_056397525.1 Arthrobacter sp. 05L45_2
GGTGCGGGGAATCGGGCGTGCCCTCGTACATCACCTGGGTGGCGCCGTTGGTGCGGGGAATCGGGCGTGCCCTCGTACATCACCTGGGTGGCGCCGTTCAGGAGCGGCGCGTAGGCGACGTAGGAGTGGCCGGTGATCCAGCCGATGTCGGCCGTGCACCAGTAGACGTCCGTTTCCGGGTGCAGGTCGAAGACGGCCTTGTGGGTGTAGGCGCCCTGGGTGAGGTAGCCGCCGGTGGTGTGCAGGATGCCCTTGGGTTTGCCCGTGGTTCCGGAGGTGTAGAGGATGAACAGCGGATGCTCGGCGTCGTGGCCGATGGCAGTGTGCTCGGCCGAGGCGGCGTCGACGGTGTCGGACCACCAGTGGTCCCGGCCCTCATGCCAGTCGACATCCTGGCCGTTGCGCTTGACCACGACGACGTTCTGGACCGTGTGCCCGTCGCCGCTGCCCTCGTGGGACAGGGCCTCGTCGACGGCCTGCTTCAGCGGACTGGGCTTGCCGCGGCGGTACGTACCGTCGGCCGTGACCACCAGCTTCGCCTCGGCGTCGTCGATCCGGGACCTCAGGGCCTCGGCGGAGAACCCGCCGAAGACAACCGAGTGGATGGCGCCGATGCGGGCGCAGGCCAGCAGAGTGATAACGGCCTCGGGGATCATCGGCAGGTACACCGCCACCCGGTCGCCCTTGGCCACACCGAGGGATTCAAACGCGTTGGCGGCCTTCTTGACCTCCTCCGTCAGCTGCGCGTAGGTGTAGGTGCGCGTGTCCCCGGGCTCACCCTCGAAGTAGATGGCCACCCGGTCCCCGTTGCCGGCCTCCACGTGGCGGTCCAGGGCGTTGTACGCGGCGTTGATCTCGCCGCCGACGAACCATTTGGCGAACGGGGGCGTGGACCAGTCCAGTGTCTGGGTGAAGTCCTTGCTCCAGCTCAAGAGCCCGCGGGCCTGTTTGGCCCAGAAAGCCGGCCTGTCGGCGTCGGCCTCGGCGTAGTCCGCCGCGGTGACCACGGCGTTGGCCGCGAACTCCGCCGACGGGGCAAACTTCCGGTCCTCGTGCGAGAGGTTCTCGAAGGCGTCGCCCTGGCGGGGAGTGGTGGTGGTGGTGGTGGAGCCCTGGGGCTGCTGGGACATGGTGAACCTCGTCATTCATCGATCCGTGCTGCACGGACGTCCATGCCCACCGCAATGCCGACCGCCTGCGCGTCGTCGGGCATCGGCTGGTCACGGCCGTACCGCGAGGAGCTGTTCCGAAATACACCCTAACGCGTGGCCCTGACAGAACGTGTGCCCCGTCACACGAGGAACCGTGAACGGTGTTTATTAAGCGCCGAATGGCGGGCGCCCCCCAAAACGCGGACACCCGCCGCCCGGACAGCCGGTTTAAGCGCAGGGCGAAAGGGTTCAGCGCCGGTGCTGGAGTGACGGCCGGGCAGCTAGTGATCAGTCCTGCACTTGGCTAGGCTGAGATGGAGTTGTGACATCCGATGGGGGCGACAGGACCGCTGGCGGTCCTTTTTTCGCCTGCCGTTAGGCGGCACCGTCCAGGGTGCGGCCACGCTAAGGAGAACAGAATGTACGAGCAAAGCAACGGGCAGCTCCACACGCCCTCCCGCAACGACGGCCAGGCAGGCCAGTCCGGCCCGGTCCCGGCCGAGGCACGGGGGGAAAAGCGCGGGGAGCAGCCACGCTTCACGGTGGACAAACCGAACACGAGGAACAACGAGGCCGTGCTGGGCCCGTTCACCGTCCGGGACCTCACCGTATTCGGGTCCACCCTGGTGCTCTTCATCGCCTCCCTGATCCCGATGTTCGCGGTCCGGTACAACCTCTGGAACCTGGGCAGCCTCTTTTTCCTGGGCCTCGGAGTCCTGCTGCCCGTCATCGTCACGGCCCTTTTCGTGGCCCGCCGGGTCAGCCCCGGCACAAAAATCCGTGTCGGGTCCCTCTCGATTGACCAGTTCGGCTCCGTGGTGGCGTCCTTCAGCCTGGCGTTCTTCTTCCTGGCTACCGCCGGCGCCTTTGTGCCGAGCCTCCTGCTTGGCTTGATCGGCGCCCTGGGGCTGTTCACCGCCACGGTGCTCGCGCGGTTGTTCCCCAGCCTCGCCGGTGATTTCCTGCACCGCGCCGAGGCTCCCGCCCACATCGTGGCCCGTGACGCCGCGCAGCCGGTCCGCAAGCCCCGGGCACCCAAGGAGCCCAAGGCCGCGGGCGCCGGGAAGCCCAAGGACGGCGGCAGCACGCTGGCCGGATGGGCCAAACGCGTCACGCCGGGCAAAAAGGCCGAAAACCCGGAGACTGCCTCGCGTGACTCCGGGGCCCGCGATCACCAGGAAGCACCTTACGGAGCCGGAACCCCCGCCGGGACGGCAGCGGGATCAGCCGCCGGTGTAGCCGGAGCCTCCGCCGGTGCGGCGGCCGCCTCCCCGTACGCCCGCCCCGCCGGTGCCGAGCCCGCGACCCAGGCGAACGGCGTCGTCCCGTCCGCCTCCGCGACGCCGACGGCGGCCTCCACGCCGTCCGTGTCCCCGACGCCGACGGCGGCCTACGCGCCCCCGGCTGCCGGACAGGACTCCGCTCCCGCCGCGGAGCAGACCCAAGCTGCCACTTCGGCCCCCGCTCCGGCTCCGGCCGCTCAGGCTCCGGCCGGGCAGGGCGCTGCCTCCGGCACCGCCGCCGAGCAGGCCCAGGCTGCGGCGCCCACCCCGCAGACCGCCGCCCAGACCGCGCCGCAGACCGCGCGTCCGGAGGAAACCCAGGCGGCCGGTATTCCGGCGTCGGCCGCGAGCGCCCCGGCCGCAACGTCGTCGTCCGCCCCGGCCGCGGCCCATGACGCCCCCACCGCCCTCACCCCGCAGGTCCGGTCGCAGGAACCGATCGGCGCCACCGTCGACCCGGCACAGCGCCCGGAAGCGGGAGCCCAGCCGGCCTACGAGGCGTTCTGGTTCGCCGTCGCGCAGCCCCGTACTGCCGTCGACGAACGCAGCGGCGCCCCGGCCTTCGTCATCGAGCCCGGGGGCTGGGTTCTGGCCCTCGAGGACCGCGGCCACGAATTCCTGGTCCAGCACACCGACGGCCGCGTCGGCGTGCTCCGCGACCTCAGCAACATCGAACGCGGCTAGCGGAGCCGTGGCCACCGCACTCGGCGGCGCGGGCTCCGGCAGCGCGAAACCCGGCCCGGGGGCGGATGGGGAGACGGCGCTGGGGCTCAAGCGCCGTGCCCGCCGGATCAACAAGGAACTGGCCGGACAGTATCCCTACGCGCACGCGGAACTGGATTTCCGTAACCCGTTTGAACTCGTGGTGGCGACTGTCCTGTCCGCCCAGACCACGGACCTGCTGGTCAACCAGATCACGCCGCTGCTCTTCGCCCGGTACCCGGACGCGCGGAGCATGGCCGAGGCTGAGCCGGCCGAGCTCGAGGCGATCATCAAACCCACCGGCTTTTTCCGGGCCAAAGCACGGAACCTGATGGCGCTGGGCACCAAGCTCGTCGACGACTACGACGGCGAGGTGCCCGGCCGCCTGGAGGACCTGGTGACGCTGCCCGGCGTCGGACGGAAAACGGCGAACGTTGTCCTCGGTAACGCATTTGGCGTGCCCGGCATCACGGTGGACACCCACTTCGGCCGGCTGGCCCGCCGCTTCGGCTGGACGGATTCGGAGGACCCGGTCCGGATCGAGGCCGACGTCGCGGAACTGTTCGAACCCCGGGATTGGACCATGTTGTCGCACCGCGTCGTTTTCCACGGCCGGCGGGTGTGCCACGCGCGCAAACCGGCGTGCGGCGCCTGTGCCGTCGCGAACTGGTGCCCGAGTTACGGTGCCGGCGAAACGGACCCGGACAAGGCATGGAAACTCCTGAAGTACGAGCTGGCCCCGGGGCAGGAGGAACTCCTGGCGAAGTTGCTCGCCGAAACGCACCGCGCGGCGGAAATCCGCATGGAATCACAGAAGAAGCCACGATGACCGCCCGCCAGGACCTGATAGACCTCGTGGCCGCGGTGCGGGCCGGCACGGCGCCGGCACCGGATCCGCGGTGGCGCGAGCTGGCGGTGGRGCCCGGCGAGCGGGTGCGGCGGGCCGCCGTGCTGATGCTGTTCGGCTCGCTCGATGACGTCCCTGCGACCTCCGTGAAGCTGCTGGCGCCGGCGGACCTGGACGTGCTGTTGCTGCAGCGGGCGCAGACCCTCGACGACCACCCCGGCCAGGTCGCCTTCCCCGGCGGCGGCATCGACCCCGGCGAATCCGTCATCGAGGCCGCCCTGCGCGAGGCTGAAGAGGAGACCGGACTGGACCCGCGCGGGGTGGAGGTCCTCGGTGCCATGCCCGAGCTGGCGCTGCCGCGGGGAAATTTCCTGGTGACCCCGGTCCTGGGCTGGTGGGCTTCCCAGTCGCCCGTGCGGGTGGTGGACTACGGCGAATCCTCGCAGGTGTTCCGGGTGCCCGTGCGGGACCTGCTGGACCCCGACAACCGGGTAATGGCCACCGTCAGCCGGGCCGGCCAGACGTTCCAGAGCCCGGCCTTCACCGTCAACGGTGTGGTGGTCTGGGGTTTCACCGGAATGATCCTCAACCAGCTCTTCGACCAGCTGGGCTGGTCCGTCCGCTGGGACCGCACGCGGTTGCACGGGATCGACGTCTAGGAGACTGGGCTTRCACCCGCGGCTACGGCCGCGTCGGGGACCGGTCCACAATATGCCCGGTGGCGGCGTTCTCACGGACCGCGGTGATGCCGGCGGCGGCCCCCTTGACGGTATCGAAAAGCGGCGACACGGCCACCACCGTTCCGTCCGCGGCCGTGAGCCTGAAGAAATACGACTCGTCTCCGGCCGCTGCAATTTCGAATACGCCAGCCACTCTGCTGCCTCCCCGGTTCCCTGCTTCGTTGCATTGCGCGCCGGAACAAACGGGATCTGTCGCCGGGGCTTTTCGAGGGTATCCGGGTGCACGGAGCCGCCGCAACGCTACCGGCGGGTACGTTACCCCGGGCGTCCGGGGCGGCTATTTGGCGTTGTCATAGGAGTCGACGACGGCGATGCTCACGGGGAACTCCACCGGGATCCTGCCGAACAGCAGTTCCTTCGCGGCGGCCGCGGATTCCTCGATGACCCGGGTGCAAACGTCCACGGCCCCGGCCGGGCAATGAACCATCACCTCATCGTGCAGGAAAAAAACGAGTTCGCCGGCGGGCGAGCCCTCGGCACGCAGGGTGCGCAGCCGGCGTCGTAGTTCGGCCAGCCAGCAGGCAGCCCAGTCCGCGGCGGATCCCTGCACCACGAAGTTCCGGGTGAACCGGCCGCGCGACCGGGCCAGCGCCTCGGCCCGGCGTTGTTCTTCCGCGGTGGCGGACTGCTGGCTGCGCAGCCACCCCTCCGAGGGCGGCGGGCTGCTGCGGCCAAGCCGCGAGGTGACCGTCCTGCCGGCCTCGCCGTCGCGGGCAGCCTGCTCCACGTAGCCAACGGCGCGCGGATACGTCTTGGCCAGCTGCGGCATCAGCCGCCCGGACTCGCCGGTGGTGGCCCCGTAGATGGCACCGAGCAGCGCGACCTTCGCCTTGGCCCGGTCGCCGCCAAAGCCCTGCGCGGCGATACCGGCGTACAGGTCCTTGTCCCGGGCTGCCTCGGCCATCCGGGAATCCTGGGCCAGCGCCACCAGAACGCGGGGCTCCAGCTGTGACGCGTCGGCCACGATCAGCTTGTGGCCCGGGTCGGCGTGGACGGCGCCCCGGATCTGGCGGGGGATCTGGAGCGCACCGCCGCCCCGGGAGGCCCAGCGCCCGGACACCACTCCGCCCACCACGTATTCGGGCTGGAAGCGGCCGTTCCTGACCCAGGCGTCCAGCCAGGCCCACCCGTTGGCCGCGTGCAGCCGGGCGAGTTTCTTATAGGCGAGGAGGGGTTCGATGGCCGGGTGGGTGGATTCCTTCAGCTCCCATTGGCGTGTGGTTTTCACCTCGATGCCGTTCCGGTGCAGGGCACGCATCAGATCCTGCGGGGAGTCCGGGTTGAGCGCCGGGGACTGCAGGAGATGGCGCAGCTCGGCGTTCAGGGCCTCCAGCTTCGCCGGACGGTGGCCCTGGGGCGGGCGCGGGCCCAGGTAGTCGGCGAGGATCCGTTCGTGCAGGTCCTCACGCCAGGGAACCCCGGTGTGCTGCATCTCGGCGGCGATCATGGCTCCGGCGGATTCGGCGGCGAGGAGCAGCTGCAGCCGTTGCTTCCGCCGGTCGCCTTCCGGGGCGACCGCGGCCAGGGCCTGCTGCTGTGCGGCGTATTCGGCGCGCAGTTCGTCAGGGGAGTGCCGCGGTGCGGTGCGTGCTCCCGGGGCGTCGAACAGGGCCCCCTGGTCCGCGGGCGGGGGAGGCGGCTGCAGGGACCGCGGCGGCTGGAGAACGTCGTCGTCCTGCGTCAGTTTCTCGGCCGACCGGGCGTACTCGGTGTGTGCGGTGAACTCCGAGTGGGCCAGGATGGCGCCGCACAGGGTCAGGTCATAGCAGCGTTCCAGTTCGACGCCGGCGGCCAGGAGGGCGGGATACCAGTCCTGGGTGCGGTGCCAGATCCAGCGCGGACGGTGCCGTTCGAGTTGGCGGACGACGCCGGGCAGGTCGGTGGCGCTGACGAGGCGGGGACCGGGGGCGGACGGGTCGGGCGCCCCCTCCGCGGTGAGCTGGTGGAGGGCTGCGCCGTCGGSGTGGGCGGCGAGCAGCAGRTRCATAGGCTCAATTCTGCCCTGTCTCTGGGGCGGCAGCGGACCGGCCGGGGTGTGGCGGACCGGCTGGGTGACTGCTGCCGGAGTTGTCCACATAGCCGCACCTGTGGGGTGGCTGGGGCAGTCTGTGCCATCAGAGTGGTGGCATGAGCAGGCATCAGCGGCCAGAGCCCGCGCCCCGGCAGCCCTTCCCCGGCGGTACGCCGCAGCACGGGCCGCCGGACGGTCCGGTGGAGACCCTCCTCGTGACGGCGTCCGAGGTCCTGCGGGCAGAGGTGGAGCGCATCGTGGCCGCGGCCGGCCGGCAATTGAGTGTGGCCCGGGACGCCGGGGAGGCGGGCCCCTTGTGGGAGGCGGCCAGTGCCGTGCTCGTCGGCAGCGACGTCCTTGAGCTGCCGGTCCCCCGGCGTGCCCCGGCCGTGCTGGTGGGCTTGAGCGGCGATGGGGAACGTCTGTGGGAGCTGGCCGCGGCCATCGGGGCCGAACGGGTTGCCGTGCTGCCCGACGCTGGGACGTGGCTCGCGGAGTTCCTGAGCCGCTCCGATGCCCCGGATCCCGGCGGCCACGTGATGGGTATTACCGGCGGTTGTGGCGGCGCCGGAGCCACGACGGCGGCGATCTGGCTGGCCCAAGCCGCCGCAGGGGCGGGGGAACGCGTGCTCCTGATCGACGCGGATCCTCAAGGCGGCGGCCTGGAACTGGCCCTCGCCGCCGAGGACGTGCCCGGGCTTCGCTGGCCCGATCTCGCCGAGGCCAGCGGCAGCATTGATCCGGACCAGCTGTACGCGGCCCTGCCCGAGGCCGGCGGTTTCTCGTTCCTGTCCTGGCCAGGCACCAGGCAACGGCCCGGGGGTGTCGATCCGGCCGCCGTGTCCGGCGTGCTGGACGCGGCCCGGCGCGGCTATGAACTGGTTCTGCTGGACATCGGGCGCGGCCGGGACATCCTGCGTGCCTTCGCCTGGGAGTGCGAYCGGATTTTCCTGGTGCTGCCAGCCCAGCTCCGGGCGGCGGTGGCGTCCGCGCGTCTGGTGCCCGAACTTCCGCCCGTGGATACCTCGCTGGTTGTCAGGGCCAACCACGGGGCGGCGCTGGACATTCAGCTGATTTCCGACGCCGTGGGCCTTCCGGCCAGGGCGATCATGCCGGAGATCCGGGGCACAGCCGCCGCCACGGAACAAGGACGGCTGCTGGACGCCGGCCGGCGGCGCAGTGTGCGGCACTTCACCGAAGCTGTGCTGGCCTTCTCGGCGGACGGATACCCGTGAGCCCGGACGTGCCGGCTCCTACGGACGCGGACGGCCCGCGGTTCCGCCGGCGCCAACGCGGACTGCCGCCCAGGGTGGATGCGCGGCTCCTCGAAGCGGTCCGCGAAACGGTCAYGGCCGAGGCCGGGCCGGTCACCGCCTCCCGGGTGGCGGCCGCCGTGCAGGCGAGCGGCAGGCTTCTCGGCACGGCCGGTGCCCTGGCCGCCGTCGAAAGCATCAGCGCGGAACTGAACGGCCTGGGACCGCTGCAGCCGATCACCCGCGACCCGTTCGTGACAGACATCTTCGTCAACGCCCCGGACTCCGTCTGGCTGGACCGCGGCCGCGGACTCGAACCAGCCCCTGTCGTCTTCACCGGCGAGGCCCAGGTCCGTGCTTTGGCCTCCCGACTGGTCGCGGCCGGCGGGCGCAGGCTCGACGACGGCTCGCCCTGCGTCGATGTCCGGCTCGACGGCGGTTACCGGGTCCATGCCGTGCTTCCTCCGATCTCCACTGCCGGGACCCTGCTCAGCATCCGGATCCGGCGCGAATCCGTCTTCTCCCTCGACGAGCTGGGCGGGAGCGGCATGTTCGGGCCGTACATCCGGGACGTCCTGACCCGTATGGTGGTGCGGCGCTTGAGCTTCCTGGTCAGCGGTGCGACCGGCTCGGGGAAGACCACGCTGCTCGCCACGCTGCTCGGACTCTGCGCCCCGGGAGAACGGCTCGTCCTGATCGAGGACGCCTCGGAGCTGAACCCCATCCACCCCCATGTGGTCTCCCTCGAGTCGCGGCACAGCAACCTGGAGGGCGGCGGCGCCGTCGATCTCGGCGAGCTGGTCCGGCAGGCGCTGCGTATGCGGCCCGACAGGCTGGTGGTCGGGGAATGCCGGGGAGCCGAGGTCCGTGAACTCCTCGCGGCGATGAACACCGGGCACACGGGAGCCGGGGGCACCATCCATGCCAACACCGCCGCGGCCGTCCCCGCGCGGCTGACGGCACTGGGCGCGCTCGCCGGAATGGCGCCCGACGCCGTCCGGCTCCAGGCTGCCAGCGCGCTCGACGCAGTGGTCCACCTCCAGCGAACAGCGGCGGGACGTCATGTCGCGTCTGTTGGGCTGGTGGGGGACACCGGATCCGCACTCGTTGTGTCATCGGCCCTCGACGCAGACCAGGGGGCGCTCCGTGCCGGGCCGGCGTGGCCGGAGCTGGCGTTCCGGCTGGGCCTCGACCCGGGGGAGCTGCCCGCCGAGGCCGGACTGCCGCGGCACGCGCCTAGCCCGGGTGCGCCATGACGGCGGTTTTAACGGGGCTCTTCGTCCTGGCGATCCTGTTGGCCCTTGTACCGGCGGAAGGGCCAAGGCGGCGTCTCCGGTCCCTCGTCGGCGGTTCCCGTCCCGGGGCAGGCCGGGCGGTGCACGGAACACTGCTGGGCAGCTGGCGCCCTCGCTCCCTGCCGCGGCGGCTGCTAAAGCTCCGCGGCGCGGCCGAGGTATCCATGACCACGGTGGTCCAGCAGCTGGCCGCGCTGCTGACAGGCGGCCGCGCGCCCGCGCGGCTGTGGGAGGATCTCTGGGTTCTCTACGGTGAACCGGAGCAGCCTGGTGGTCCGCCGGAAGGTGAGGGGCCTGAGCGGGCAACCGCGCGGAAGAGCGGCGGCGTCAGCCCGGTCTCCCGGGAGATCATGGCGGCGGCGCGGGCGGCGGCGCAGCGTGGGTCCCCGGTTGCGTCAGCCATGCGGACCTGCGCCGCACGGCATTCCGGGAGGGGCGCCCGCCCGGACAGCACCCGGCGGGAGCTCAGGGTCTGGGACGGACTCGCGGCATGCTTCGACGTGGCCGAGGCCAGCGGCTGCCCGCTGGCCGATGTGCTGACCCGGTTCGCCGCGCATCTGGAAGCCGAGGACGACGCCGAAGCCGCACGACAGACCGCCCTCGCCGGGCCTCGGGCCACCGTCCGGATCCTGACCTGGCTGCCTTTCCTGGGCCTCGGACTCGGCGTGTTGCTGGGCGTGGACCCGGCCGTCATTCTGCTCGGCAACCCCGCGGGCATGGCGGCGCTCGCCGGGGGCATCGTGCTCACTGCGGCGGGCCGGATCTGGTCGGCCCGCCTCGTGCGGGCAGCGGCCGGAGGGCCGTGGTGATGTCCTCCGGCGCCCTCGCCGTGGCCGGCCTGCTGGCCACCGCGGCAGTTGTGCTGCTGGCTGGCCGGCGGCGGCCGCGGCGGCGGTGGCGGCAACTTCGTCTGCACGCGCCTGAAGGGACACCGGCGATCCCTGGAAGGACGCACACGATCCCTGGAGGGGACGCGCGCAAGGGTCGGCCGGACCCGGACGCAGGGCTCCGGGATCCGGCGATGATGCTGGAACTGATCGGCGCCATGCTCGATGCCGGATCCGGGGTGGGGCGCGCCCTTGAGTTGGTGGCCGGCCAGGCTTCTCCCGAGCTGGGCCGGCCCCTGGTTCCGGTGGTGTCGGCGCTCGCGATTGGGGCCGACTGGGAGACCGCCTGGCGGGGCTCCCAGGCCGTCCCCGACCGGCTGATGAGCCTTCGCGACGCCCTCGCTTTTGCTGCCCTGACGGGTGTTCCGTCGTCCGCGATCCTGTACTCCCAGGCCGCCCGGCTGCGCCGTGAACAGTTTCGGACGGCGGAGCGGCGGGCCGCAGCCCTGGGCGTCAAACTCGTCGTTCCGCTTGGGCTGTGCTCGCTGCCGGCTTTCGTCTGCCTGGGCATTGTGCCGGTGCTCCTCGCGATGCTGCCGCACGGTTCCTGAGGCCGGGGGGGACACGACTCTTCCTCCACAACCGCACTTTTCCACTTGGCACGCCTCCTCACTTACCAGCCGAAGCCGCCGGGGCGAGATTGGAACCAGCCGGCAACTGTGCCGGAACCTTCCGAGAGGACAGCTCATGACCACCCATCAAAACTCCCCAGGCACCAAAACCGGTGCCGAAACCGGTACTGAAACCGGTGCCGAAAACGCCCACTATTCCGGGCTGCGCTTCGCCGACGTGCACGAGATCTACCCGGGCGCCCGGCAGACGGCTCCGGTGCAGGAGCTTCCCCGGCCAAGCACTGCGCGGAGAAGGCTTTTCGGTTCCGAAACCGGGATGGCAACCGCTGAATACGCCATCGCCACGCTGGCCGCTGTCGGGTTCGCCGGACTGCTGGTGCTGATCATGCGCAGCGATGAGGTCCGTGGGTTCCTTTTGAACCTCATCCGCGCGGCGCTGGCCATGCCKTGATACGGCGGGGGGCGGAGTCACCCCCGGTGCGTTGCCGCCGGGGCGCCCGGCGGCTTGGGCTGGAGCAGAACCGGAACCTGCGCGGGCGGACGAGGCCTGCCCGCGCGGACGCGTCCGCGGGCCGTGGCGCAGTCACAGCGGAGTTCGCGGTGGCGCTTCCAGCCGTCGTTCTCGTCCTGGGGCTGTTGCTGGCCGGTTCTGCCGCGGGGCTGACGCAGCTTCGGTTGGAAGAGGCGGCCCGGGCCGGCGCGCGGGCGCTCGCGCGCGGCGACGACGCTGCCGCCGTCGGAGGCATCGTGCGCCAGCTTGCCGGTGAGTCGGCGCAGTCCACGGTGGCGTCCGACGGCGCCTGGCTCAGCGTCACGGTCTCGGGCACAGTCGGCGGGGCCATGGCGCCGGTTGTGCCGTGGACCCTGACCGCCAAGGCGTGGGCGCGCGGTGAGTCCGCTGACGCCTCCGCAGTGTCTGCATCTTCCGGGGCCGCTTCGCCTGTCTCCCGTGCCCCAGCGCTTGAAAGGGCCGCCTGATGCCCGCCCCCGCCGGGGAATCAGAAGCGGGTGCCGGGAGCGTCCTGGCCCTCGGCCTGGGAATGCTGCTGCTGATGATCATGGCCGCTGTGCTCTCGCTGGGCCAAGCCGCGGTGATGGCGTCACGGGCCGCGTCGGCCGCTGATTTGGCGGCGCTGGCTGCCGCGGACGCCGCACGGGGGATCTCCTCCGGCGAACCATGCAGTGTCGCCGCGGACGTGGCCGCCCGGCACCAGGCGAGGGTCCTGGAATGTGCGGTGGGATCCGGGGACACCGTCCAGGTCCGCACGGAACTGCTTTCCCGCACGCTGGCCGGGGCGGCCACCGGCCTTGCCCGGGCCGGTCCTCCGCCGCCACCGCCGTGAAGCATTACGTGGCCGGCGGGGCCCGGCCTTGGCGGCTGGGGACGGCGCGTGCTGCGTGCCGGGGAACTGAGCCCGCCCGGCTCGCATGGCCGCCTGCTCTCATAGTTTTGCGCGGCGACGCCGCCCCCCGTCCCCTGCGGAACACCGCCGCTCTGGCTCCGGCAGGGTGGTCGGCGGCCCGTGCCCGACCGGCCGGCCTAGGCCTGGTGGCTGACTGCCGGCGCCGGGGTGTCAGGCCCGGTGACCGTCGTGCCCATCTCGTCCGTCGCATCAGCCAGCAGCATTTCGATCAACGTGACGGCGGCGTCTTTATCCAGCGGGTTGTTCTTGTTACCGCACTTGGGGGACTGCACGCAGGACGGGCAGCCGGATTCGCATTCGCACGCTTTGATGGCGTCCCGCGTCGCGGAGAGCCACACCCGGGCCTTGTCGTAGCCGCGTTCGGCGAAGCCGGCCCCGCCGGGGTGGCCGTCGTAGACGAAGATCGTGGGCACACCGGTATCGGCATGGATAGCTGTGGACACCCCGCCGATGTCCCAGCGGTCGCTGGATGCCACCAGCGGCAGCAAACCAATAGCGGCATGTTCGGCGGCGTGGAGGGCCCCGGGGAATTGCGCTTCGATCAGCCCGGCGCCGGTCAGGGAGCGGTTGTCCATCACGAACCAGACCGCCTTGGTGAACAGGTCCCGGGCCCCCAACTGCAGGGGTTCCTCACCGAGGACCTCATTGGAAATGAGCGCCTTGCGCTGGAAGGAGACCACCTGTGTCGTCACTTTCACATCGCCGAAATGCACCGCCACGTCGCCCCATTGCGTGGTGCGGAGGGTCTCGAGGACCTCGATCTGGGTTATGTCCCGCGCGGTGGTGTAGTAGTCGGGGTTGGCCCGCCGCACCACAACGCAGTGCTCGTCCTCGTTCAGGTCCTCCACCACGTAGCTGTCACCCTGATGGACGTAGATGGCTCCGGTGTGCGCCTGGTAATGGGTCTGCGGGGAATCCATAGTGCCGAGCAGGGACCCGGTGTCCGCGTCCACTATGCTCACCGGTCCGCCGCCGTCGGCCCGCAGGTTCACCATGGCCGCGGCGCTCTGGGGGTGGGTCCAGAACCAGCCCGCGGGACGTTTGCGCAGGTAGCCCTGGGCTACGAGTTGGTCCAGCAATTTTTCAGAAGTGGGGCCGAACAGGTCCAGCTCCGCATGGCCCAGGGGAAGTTCGGCCGCGGCGGCGCACAGGTGCGGTCCGAGGACGTAAGGGTTGGAGGGATCGAACACCGTGGCCTCAACCGAGACATCGAAGATCGCGCCGGGATGGTTCACCAGGTAAGTGTCGAGGGGGTCATCGCTTGCGACGAAGGCGGCGATGGCATCCTGCCCCGCGCGGCCCGCCCGGCCGATCTGCTGGAACAGCGACGCGCGGGTCCCCGGCCAGCCTGCGACCAGGACCGCATCGAGGCCGGAGATGTCGATGCCAAGCTCCAGCGCGGAGGTGCTGGAGACGCCCAGAAGCTCCCCGGACCGGAGCGCCTTTTCGAGGGCACGCCGTTCTTCGGGCAGGTAGCCGGAACGGTAGGCGGCCACCCGTTGCGGCAGGCTCGGGTCCACTTCTTCGAGGTGGCGCTTGGTGATGGACGCGATTGTCTCGGCACCGCGGCGGGACTTGATGAAGGCGATGGTCCGGATCCGGGAGGAGACCAGGTTGGCCAGCAGGTCCGAGGTTTCCGCCACGGCGGTCCGGCGTTCCGGGGCGCCGTTTTCGCCGCGCATCTCGGTCAGGGCAGGCTCCCAGAACGCCACGGTGGTGGCGCCGTGCGGCGAGCAGTCCTCGGACACCGCCCGGACGGGGGCGCCGATGAGGCGGCCGAAGGAGGTCCCGGGGTCGGAAGCGGTGGCCGAGGCCGCAATGAACACCGGACCGGGGCCGGAACCGGCGGGGCTGTAGTACGCGCAGATCCGCCGTAGCCGGCGCATCAGATTGGCCACGTGCGAGCCGAACACGCCCCGGTAGCTGTGGGCTTCGTCCACAATCACGTAGCGCAGCCGGCGGAAGAACCTGGCCCACCAGGCATGGTTGGGCAGGATGCCGAAGTGCAGCATGTCCGGGTTGGCGAGGATGACGTTGGCGTGGTCCCGGATCCAGCGGCGGGAGGCCGGGTCGGTGTCCCCGTCGTAGGTTTCGGCGCGGACCGTCGGCAGGTTGAGTGAGCGGATCGCGGCCAGCTGGTCGGCGGCCAGGGCCTTGGTGGGGGAAAGGTACAGGGTGACTGCGCCGTCGTCGTGGATCTTGCCCGGATCGGACAGGACGCGGAGCTCGGAGCGGTGGACGGCGTCCAGCGCGGGAAGCTGGTAGGCCAGGGATTTGCCCGAGGCGGTGCCGGTGGCGATCACGACATGTTCTCCGGCATGCGCCAGATCGGCGGCCTGCACCTGATGGCGGTAGGGCTCCTGGATGCCGAGTGAGCCGTAGGCCTCGACCAGATCGGGGTGGGCCCACTCCGGCCAGGGCTCGTTGATGGCCTTCCGGGCCGGGATGGTCCGCACATGCCGCAGCTGTTCCGGGTCCGGGCCGCGGCCCAGCAACGGGATCAGGGACTCATGTGGATTCACTTCAACATTGTTTCACCCGGCCTCAAATCGCCCCCGAACCCCGGCCAAGAATCCCCGCGGTCGGGCCGGTCAACACCGGCGCCGGATCGTGCCCTATCCGACGGAGAGGTCGCTGCCTTCGTGGGAGGCGGAGAGCATCAGTACGTGGCAGACGGTGGTCCAGCCAAGGTGCGAATACAGCTGCTGGCCGTCCAGGGACGCGAGCAGGAGGCCGCTTTCGACGTCGTGCTCAAACGCCTGGGCGGCCAGGGCACGCATGATGAAGCTGCCGAGCCCCCGCCGCTGGAACCCCGGCTCGGTGACGATCTGGTCGAACACAGCGGTGTGGTCCGCGACGAACACCCGCCCGCTGGCGGCCACCTCCTCGCCGGCATAGACGACGGCGTGGTGAACCCCGCCGGCGGTCGATGGCACCCAGCGCAGATCGTCGTCAGGAAGCCAAGGATCCTCGGCGTCCTGGGTTTC
Source organism: Arthrobacter sp. 05L45_2 (assembly GCF_056397525.1). Lineage (NCBI taxonomy): Bacteria > Bacillati > Actinomycetota > Actinomycetes > Micrococcales > Micrococcaceae > Arthrobacter > Arthrobacter sp. 05L45_2. Next base: position 15,153 of record NZ_JBFTNO010000020.1, read on the forward strand.
CATGTCGACGATCATCATGGTCTGCGATGCCGACGTCACGTTCAGCCCGTTGGCCTCCGCCAGCGCGGTGTAACGTTCCACGTCGGTGGTGAGGATGGTGAGGATCCGCGCCGGAACCCCGGCGGTGACGGCGGCCAGGTCGGCGAACTCGGAATCCGAAGGATCGTGGGCGAAATACTCCCATTCGTGGGTCGTGTCCGCCCGCAGCGCCGCAGGGAAGCGGCCCTCCCTGCGTGTCTCATAACCCCGGCAACCGGCCCACCCGGCAACCCAGACCTCAAGGAGGTGGGTGGTGTCTTCAACCATGGCGTCAAGACTCATGAGATGAGCGTATTCCAGCCCCGCCGCCAGCAACAGGGGCGGGGTCCGGCTGGGCCGCTTGCTTACGCAATTGTGACCGTCGGCGCGACGGCGCGGGGCCAGCGTCGCCTCCGACGGCCCCGGAAGCCGCCGTCGTGTTTTGCCCCGCCCAGTACGCTTAAACACGTGAATCGAATTGTGCTCTTCTACGGCTTTACCCCGCTCCCGGACCCGGAAGCCGTCCGGCTTTGGCAGCGCGCCCTCTGCGAGAAACTTGGCCTGACCGGCCGGATCATCATCTCCAAGGACGGCATCAACGCGACGGTTGGCGGCGAAATCGGCGCCGTCAAGCAGTACGTCAAGACCACCCGCGAGTACAAGGGCTTCCACGGCATCGACGTGAAGTGGTCCGACGGCGGTGCTGAGGACTTCCCCCGGCTGAGTGTCAAAGTCAGGGACGAGATCGTCTCCTTCGGTGCACCGGGCGAACTGAAAGTGGATGAGAACGGCGTCGTTGGCGGCGGCACGCATCTTGCCCCCGAGGAACTGCACCGGCTGGTCGAGGCCAAGAAGCAGGCGGGGGACGAGGTGGTGTTCTTCGACGGACGCAACGGCTTCGAGGCCCAGATCGGCAAGTTCAAAGACGCGGTGGTCCCCGACGTCGCCACCACCCACGACTTCATCCGGGAGCTCGACTCCGGCAAGTACGACGCCCTCAAGGACAAACCGGTGGTCACGTACTGCACGGGCGGGATCCGCTGCGAGGTCCTGTCCAGCCTGATGGTGAACCGTGGCTTCAAGGAGGTCTACCAGCTCGACGGCGGGATCGTCCGGTATGGCGAGGCGTTCAAGGACCAGGGCCTGTGGGAAGGATCCCTCTACGTCTTCGACAAACGGATGCACCTGGAGTTCAGCGAGGACGCCAAGACCATCGGCGAATGCGTCCGGTGTGCCGCCCCCACCAGCAAGTTCGAAAACTGCTCCAACCCCAGCTGCCGCACGCTGACGCTGTATTGCGCCGACTGCGCCTCGGATCCGGAGACCTTGCGCTGCCCGGACGGTTGCGCCGCCTGACTCGCCGCTCGCCGCCACGGAGCTGACGATCAGCAAATAGCTCAAATCCGCGTCACCCGGTAAGCGAAGTTCGCGGCGGCCAACGCCTCGATCCGCACCCGCAGCACCGTGTCGGCACCAAGCTGCACCACGTTTACGCGCGACGAGGTGCACCGCAGGCTCAGGTCCACCAGCACGCTCTCCTTGTCCCGGATGGTGAAGGACACCCGCCGCGAACTCCGGCAGACCAGGGCCACCGAGTACGTTCCGCTCGGCAGCTGGGTGGTGGTCTCATTCCGCACCGCACCGGCGTCGAGCATCCCGTACCCGAGATGGAACGCCTGCCCCTGCCCCTCCGGCAGCACCTCGTCGACCCAGCGCTTCAGCTCCGGCCCCGTCACCGGCCGGCTCAGGGCCGGATCCTGCGGAAGTGCCGCGTCCGTGTAGGTGGCCGCCGCTGTCGCAGGGCCGGTGGGACGACCGTCGTCGTACTGATACTCACAGGCGGCGAGCCCGGGCGCGGCCCCGACTGCAAGGATCAGTACGACGGCGGCGATGATGCGCGGCCGCCGCGGCCGGACGGACCCCGCGGTGGGCATACTCCGACTTTAAGCCGCGCCGGCCGGCCGGAACAGAGCCCGCATGACCCGCGGCGCTTGCGACGCTACGACGGCGGTCTGTTTGTGAGGCGGAAGCCGACAGCGGCGCCAAGGCCGGGATCGGTCGAGTTCCTGACCACCTGCACCGTTACCGGGCCGGACTTCAGCTCCACGGCGGACTGGACTGCCTTCCCGCACTCGACGTTCAAGTCCAGGGTGCCGCCGTCGCGGAGACCGTTCTGGGAAATGGTCAGGAGTGCGTTGGGTGTCCCGGCGCAAGCAACGGTTGCGAAGTACTTGCCACTGTCGACGTGTCGGATGGAGCTGCGGAAGCCGATCCCGCCAGAAGCCCCCATCATCAGGTCCGCCGGCTGGGCTCCGAGAATCCTGTCCACCTCGGATTGGTTCCGTTTGGCTTTGGCAGCAATCTTGGGGTCCTGCGTGGGCTGCGGCTGCGGCGCGGTGGCCCGGGTCGACGGGCGGATGTCGGTCCCGGGGACCCCGACGTCGTCCGCGACCTCGCAACCGGCCAGGCCCAGCGACGCCGCGAGCGCCAGCACGACCATCGGTGTCACGGCACGGACCTTGTGCCTACCCCCAGCAGCAACCATGCCCTGAGCCTAGCCCCAGCGTCGGCCCGCGCCAGTCACATCACGCCGCGGGGACCAGATGGTAGGCAAAGATGAGCGGGGCGTCCACGCTCGAGGCGCTGACCCGCAGCTTGCCAGCGGCGGGCACCTTGATCCGCGCGGTTTCCCGGCTGCCGTTGCAGGCCGCTCCGGCCTCGGTCAGCTGGTGTCCGTCGAGGGAGACGGCGAAGAATTCCTTGCCGCCGCCGTCGCAGGTCATCGTCAGGGTGTAGTTGCCGGCCGGGACGCTGGCGTCCTTGGCGATCGGCGTGCGGTCCAGGATCTTGCCCGCGTCCGCCAGGACGGTCCCGCTGGCCGACGGCAGGGCCGTGGCCTTCCACGCGTTTACGTCGGCGGACTCGATGCTGCCGCCGCCGGCGCACCCGGCCGCGCCGGCCGCAAGGGCGACGCCGACGACGGCGGTGAGGACGCGCCGGACGGCGCGGGTGTGGGACGGCAACAGGGGAGCGGAAGGCATGCCTCCAACTTACCTGCTGGGGCTGGGCGTTCCTGAACCGCCGACGGCGGCGGCCGCCGCCCGCCGCCCGGTCACCCGGCGATGAGCTCCAGCCGCGGCCCGCGGTGCAGGGCCAGGTACACCCGGTCACGGAGCACATTCGCCTCCCGGTCCGTCAGGGTCCGGTCCAGCGGCTGCAGGGTCAGCCGGACGAGTGCGTTCACGTGCCCCGGACCGAGGCCGAGGCGATTGACGGCCGACGCCGGCAGCTCCGCCGCCCGGGTGACCGCCACAACCTCAAGCGCCGCCAGGACCTCGGCCTCAGCCCCGAGCGCGGTGCGGGCCAGATCGCCGAGCAGCTCGCCGTCGGCGTCCTCCGCGGCGTCCAGCACCACCGACAGGTCCCGTCGGATCTCCGGCATGGCCGACACAGGCCGGTACGGCTCCAGATCCTGCATCTGGGCGCGGACTTCCGGGTGCTCCGAGCGCAGGAGCCGGATGTCGCCGATACCTTTGCGCAGCATCAGGGCCCGGTCCAGCCCCAGGCCCAGGGCGAGTCCGGCCCAGCGCTTCGGGTCCAGGCCGGAACCGCGCAGCACCCGCGCCGCCACCAGCCCGCATTCGGCCAGCTCGAGCCACTCACGGCTGCCGTCGGGACGGGTGACCAGTACATCCAGCTGTTGCCCGAGTGCCGTGTAGGTGTGTTCCGACGGGGTGGAGCGCCACTGGACATCCGGGTACCGGGCCGCCGGCATAACCGCTTCCACCACGGCGGCCATCATGCCGTGCAACTCGGCGGGACCGAGCAACCCGCGGGCCTTCACCCGCCACAGATCCACCTGGTGCGGTGTGCCGACGTGGGTGCGGTCCACCGCGTCCCGCCGGTAGACCAGGCCCGGCAGGACGTGCAGCCGGTCGTAGTGCCCCAGCTCGTCCCGAAGGGTGTCCAGCAGGGCCGGGACGCCCGCCGAGGTGTGGCTGCGAAGCATGACCGTCGGACTGACATGGCGGGAATAGCGGGAGTCCCGGGTGACGTCGCCGGGCGAGTAGCCCAGCCGGTCGTAGTTGTCGGCGGTCGCCACCAGCGGGTTGAGGCGGTGGGTTGCGGCGGGAATGTCCCAGAGGCGCTCCAGGGCGTTGATGACATCGGACAGCAACAGCTGCAGGGCGTGGGGGCCGGCGTCGGGATCCGACAGATCACGTACGGCGAGGGCGGAGTTCAGGGCGGGCAGATTGAGGTAAGTCTTCATGGTGGGGTCCTTGGCTGTTTTGGGCGGGAGGTGGATTCACCCTCAACCGCTGTGCCGGACGGACCCCGGCGGCTGCGTCTAGGCGCGCGTCAAGAAGCCCGTGCGGCCGGTACGCGGCCGAGGGCTGGTAAATCGCTGCTGCCTCTGCATGGACCCATCGTACGCCTGGCCCCGCCAGCCCGTGTGGTTAGCTCGCAAAGCGGACCCACAGGCAGCCAGGAAGACACTTGACCTTGACGCTACGTCAAGATTTAGGCTCTAAACAGCGGCCGGAAAGACCAGCCGCTGGGAACAGAGGGGCGCATGGACTGGTCAGTGCAGCAGATTGCGAAGATCGCCGGGACCACCAGCCGGACCCTGCGCCACTACGACGGCGTCGGGCTGCTCAAGCCCAGCCGCACCGGCCAGAACGGTTACCGGTACTACGACCAGGCCGCGCTCTTGCGCCTGCAGCGGATTCTGCTCCTGCGTGAGCTGGGCCTGGGGCTGCCGGCGATCGCGGACATCCTGGCCCGCGGGCAGGAAGCCGGGCCCGCGCTGGCCGGCCATCTCAAGTGGCTGCACCAGGAACAGGACCGGCTGGCGCGGCAGATCGCCTCGGTCCAGCACACGCTCACGGAACTGACGGCAGGAAGGGACATCATGGCAGAAGACATGTTCGACGGGTTCGACCACACAAGCTACAAGGACGAGGTGGAGGAGCGCTGGGGCAAGGCGGCCTACGCCCAGGGTGACGCGTGGTGGCGGGGGATGGGCCCTGCCGAAAAGGAGGCCTGGAAGCAGCGGTCCGTGCAGCTGGGCAGGGACTGGGCGGCCGCCGCCGAGTCCGGTGCGGCCCCGGACAGCCCCGAGGCGCAGGACCTTGCCCGCCGCCAGGTCGAATGGCTGACCGGGATCCCTGGAACGCCCGCCTCTGCACCCGGCGGCCCCCCAGGGCACCTCAAGGAGTACCTGTCCGGACTCGGCGACATGTACGTGGCGGACCCGAGGTTCGCCGCGAACTACGGCGGGGCGGCCGGCGCGGCGTTCGTCCGGGATGCGCTGCAGGTCTACGCGCAGAAGCACCTCTGACGGGACCTTCCCTCCGGCGAACCACCCGGAGCGGTGCCGCGCCTAAACTTATCCGGTGACCCCATCGACACTTTTCACGGCCGGCAACACCCCCGATGCTCCCCGCAGCGACCTCCCGGACCTGCTCCAGGCGCTCGCCGCGGACCTTCGCAGCATCGGCTACACGGTGGACGGCGTCGCCGAACTGCTCGGCCCGGCAGCCCACGCCGCCCTGGGCCGGGACCAGCTGATCCCGGCCCTTATCGCCACTGAAGCGGCCGCAGAAGGCGAGCGGACGACGGCGGCGCTCGCCGCCGTCGTCCGCCTGTGGCTGCTGGCCGAACCCCAGCCGGCCGCGACGCTGGACGCCGCCCTGCCGGGCATCGGCACGGACGGGCTGCTGCAGCTGGGACTGGTGGAAGCGTCGGCTGACGGCCTGGTGCAGGCGAAGGTGGACCTGCGACCGTACGGCTGGGAAGGCGCTCAGGCGGAAGGCACTGTCAGCGGCGGCGGCGCCGAACTCTGGGTGGCCAGCGACCTCGCCGCCCACCAGCGTCCGGGGGTGTTGCGCCACGACCACGTGCTGGGGATCGGGCAGGCCTCCACCACCCTGGTGCAGGTCACGGCGCGCCGGCACGTGGCCCGGGCCCTGGACCTGGGGACCGGCTGCGGCATCCAGACCTTCCACCTCCTGCACCACGCCGACCACGTCACGGCCACCGACATCTCAGCCCGCGCCCTGGCGTTCACCCGCTTCAACCTCATGCTCAACGCATCGGCCCTGCACCTGGATCCGGCCGGGCTCGAGGGCCGGGTGAGCCTGCGGCTGGGGTCGCTGCTGGACCCGGTGGCCGGGGAGGAGTTCGAGCTGGTGGTCTCCAACCCGCCGTTCGTCATCACCCCGCGGGGCGTCGGCGAGACCGCCGCGGACCAGTTCACCTACCGGGACGGCGGGTTGCCGGGCGATGACATTGTGGCCGCACTGGTCCGCGACCTCCCCTCGGTGCTCGCCCCGGGCGGAACAGCCCAGCTTTTAGGCAACTGGGAAATCCCGGCGGGGGCGGACTGGGCTGACCGGCCGCAAAGCTGGGCCAGTCCGGACGTGGACACCTGGTTCATCCAGCGCGAGGAGGTGGGCCCGGAGCAATACGCCGAGACGTGGCTGCAGGACGCCTCTGAGGCCCGCGACCGGGGGCTCTACCAGGCCTCCTACGCCGGGTACTTGGACGATTTCGCCTCCCGCGACGTGCAGGGGATCGGCTTTGGCATGATCTGGCTGCGCCGCCCCGCCGGCACCCGGTCCGTGCTGCGGCGGTTTGAAGAGATCACCCACCCGATCGAGCAGCCTGCCGGCCCGCACCTGGGTGCAGCCGTTGAACGCGCGGACTGGCTGGCCGCCCACGAACTCGAATCGGCGCACCTGCTCGTGGCCGATGACGTCACCGAGGAACGGCACCAGCGCCCCGGCGCCGAACACCCCGGCGTCATCCTGCTCCGGCAGGGCGCCGGGTTCCGCCGCACCAACCTGCTCAGTACCGAGCTGGCCGGCTTCGTCTCAGCGTGCGACGGCGAGCTCTCCGTCGGGCAGATCATCGGCGCCCTTGACGCCCTGCTGGGCGGGTATGAGGGCTTCGACGGCGGGGCGTTCCGTGAGCGGCTCCTCGACGAAGTCGGCAACCTGGTGCGCGACGGGTTCCTGCTGCCGGGCTGAGCCGGCCGCACCGTCCCGGCCGAACCGGGGCAGCACATAGGCGGTCACGGCAAGGGCCACCAGCACGCCGGCCACCCCCGTGAGGAGGAAGCTCAGCCGGATCGGCAGCATGGCGCCGAGCAGCCCGCCTATGGCCAGGGCGGCAATGGAAACGGCGCGGGTCAGGCCGCCGATGATCGCCATGGCCTGCCCCCGGCCGCTTTCCGGCATCCGCAGGATCGCGATCGCGCCGAAGCACGCGTTCAGCGCACCGCAGGCCGTGCCCATCGCCGTGTAGGCCGCGAACAGCAGCCCCACGGTGGGCACCAGGGCCATAACCGCCAGGAAGGCCGAGGTCAGGACCATCGACGCGAGCAGCACCCGCAGCCGCGCCGGCGGGGTCTGGATCCGTCCGGCGAGCGCGGCGCCCGCGGCCATGCCGAGCCCGAAGGCCGCGGCCAAGAGCCCGTACTGGGTCTCGGTCGCACCGAGTTCGCCCCGGGCCAGGAAGACTTCCAGCACGTTGGTGGCCTCGCCCACCAGGATGAAGAACAATGCGCCGAGGACCAGCGCCCAGACCAGGCTGTCGCCGCGGATCAGCCGCAGGCCGTCCAGCAGCGCGGGCGCCTCCCGGCCGGCCAGTTCCGCCGCGGTGCCGCGCCGGGTCCGGATCAGCAAGGCACCGGCGCCCATCGCCAGGTAGCAGGCGCTGGCCACACCGAAAACCAGCCCGGAACCGCCCCAGCCGCTCAGCAGGCCGCCCGCCGCCGGCCCGGCCATGCCGGCAATCATGATGGTGGCCTGCATGGTGCCCATCGCCCTGGGAGTACGCTCTTCGCCAACAATTCGTGGCAGCAGCGCCTGCCACGTGGGTCCGGCCACGGCCTGCGCCGCGTCCAGCAGGAACGTCAGGGCGAACAGCAACGGAACGGGGCTATCCAGGTACTGCAGGGCGAACCCCATCCCAGCCACGGCGGCAGCGCTGACCACAGAGGACGCCGTCGCCAGGAGCCGGGAATCCCGGGTGTCGGCAAGCCTTCCGGCCCAAGGCGCCAGCAGCACCAGCGGCAGCGCCGAGCACAGCAGGTAACCGGCCACCAGCCACGGCCCGGCCGGTCCCGTCGCGGCAATGTTCTGCAGGTGCAGCATGATGCTGACGACGACGGCGCCCATCCCGGCCGTAGCCAGGAAACGGGAGCTTCCGGCGAGCAGGAAGTCGCGGTTGCGCCAGAGGGCGCGCCCGCCGGAGAAGCCACTGCCTTTATGAAGTGTTTGTTTCATAGTAGACAAAGTAGCCGGTTCCGAATCATAGTGTCAAGCATTCCTTTCATAGTTTGGCGGACGCCGGTAGACTTGAGACGTGAATGCAGAGAACCCGAAGGCGGAACTGTCCGCCGCTCCGGCCGCCAAGCGTAGGCCGCGCCCGGAAAAGAAGGTCGAGATCACCGACCCGAAGGCGATCCGGGCCCTGGCCCATGCCGCCCGGCTGGAGGTCATCTCCGAGTTGTATTCCACCCAGGTGAGCCGGACCGCCACCGAACTGGCCGCCCAGACCGGCCTGACCCCCAGTGCCATGAGCTACCACCTGCGTGCCCTGCAGAAGTGGGGCATCGTGGCCCCGGCAGCTACGGCCGGTGACGCCCGGGAACGCCGCTGGAAAGCCGCCGGCACTGACTTCACCATCAACTCCGGAGGCGGCGTGGCGAGTCCCGAGTTCGCCGTGCTGGACCTCGAGCTGGACGCCTACCGCCGGCGCGTCAACGCCTACGCCAAGACCCGGGACGAGAAACGCCAGCGCGGTGAAGCCGTGGACGGCCCGTCCTCCGTGGTCCTGGCAAGCAACCTGCTCTACCTGACACCGGCCCAGCGCACGGAGCTTAATGACAAGCTCTTCGACCTCCTGAAGGACTACGAACTCGAGGACCCTGATCAGGTGCCCGAGGGTGCAGTGCGGATGGCCACCATGTGGTCGATGATTCCGGACGACCGGGGCACCGCCGCGCCTGCTTCCTGACCCCCGGCCCTCCCGCATTCCCGCCCGGCCGCCCGGTGGGCCCAGTTTGTGGCGCCGTCGGCCAAAACAGTGCAGCCGGTGCCACACTGGTCATACCGCGGGCCCAGGCCCGCGGGCCGCAAAGCCAACCGGCCACGGAGTAACGGCGAAAGGGTTCAGCAATGGGTAAAGCCCACGATGATGACCGGCCCGATGTATTTACCCGGTTCACCACAGCCACTGCGAGGGTACTGGGCCATGCCTGGGTCTTCAGTGCGGCCGTCGCCGTGCTTGTGGTCTGGGCGTGCACGGGCCCGTTGCTCAAGTTCTCAGACACCTGGCAGCTGGTGATCAACACCGGCACCACGATCGTCACCTTCCTGATGGTGTTCATCATTCAAAACACCCAGAACCGGGACACCGCCGCGCTGCACTTGAAACTGGATGCGCTGATGCTCGAGCTCAAAGTCAGCAACGCGAAACTGTACGACGCCGAGAACGAGGGCGAGAAGGAAATCGAGCGGCAGCGCGAACGGATCGAACGCGCCGCCGTCGCGGAGGATTCCGGCGCGTCCTAGCCGGCGGGTCCTAGCTGGCCGGCCGCCGCTGCTAGCCCGCCGCCGTCCCGCCGCTGGCCTGGCGCGGTCAGCGCGCCGCCGTCCCGCCGCTGGCCTGGCGCGGTCAGCGCGCCGCGATCAGTGCCTGGGGCGCGGCCTGCTTCATCCGAGTCTGAAGCCACCGCAACTGCACTGCCGTCTCGCCGTCGCACCGGGACACCACGTCCAGCAGTTCCCGGTCGCGGAGGGCCGAGCCGGCCTGCTTGACCATGGTCCAGGTGACGTCCACCAGGCTCGCCAGCAGGTACAGGTCCTGCAGGTCCCGCAGGAGCCCCACCGGGCCCTCCCGTGTGCTGGACAGGCCCTCGGCGTGGAGACGCTCCGGCTCGGCGTCGGAGGGATCCTCTCCGTAGCGCTGAGCGATGGGCTGCAGCAGCCGCCCGTGTTCCTCGCACTGCCGGGCCAGCGTCTGGCACAGGAAATGCACGTCGGGTTCGGAGCCGTGGCCCTCGGCGACCTGGCGGAAAGATTCCGCGAGGGTGTTTTCGGCCTGGTGGAGCATGCCCAGGTAGATGCTGAGGTTCATCGCCGGACCTCCCGCCCGCTCGTCCCGGAGGAGGCGCCCATGGCCGGCGGCCCGGGTTTGACTGCCTCCGGGAACGTGGGCGGCGGGGCGGCGCGGATGTGTTCCGAGG
>NZ_JBFTNO010000021.1:0-25041 GCF_056397525.1 Arthrobacter sp. 05L45_2
CTTTACGACGATCGCCAGAACGTCGCGGGCGGACAGCACGAGGTACTCGACGCCGCCGGTCTTGACTTCGGTTCCGCCGTACTTGGAGTAGATGACAACATCGCCGACGGCGACGTCTACGGGAACGCGGTTGCCGTTGTCGTCAAAGCGGCCGGGGCCAACTGCGACAACTTCGCCTTCCTGCGGCTTCTCCTGCGCGGAGTCCGGGATAACCAGGCCGGAAGCCGTGGTCTGCTCAGCTTCGAGCGGGCGGACAACAATACGATCCTCAAGAGGCTTAATAGAGACCGACACTCGGACCTCTCCTTTTCATCAGCAAATTCGTGGACGTTGAAGCTGTGGTGCCAAGGCGTACAGACCGTCGTCGCGGTGCCGGCAGCAGCCAGGCTGGTGAAGCTTCAGGTGTTAGCACCCGCCTAGGGAGAGTGCTAACGACGACTCTATGTAAGGTGTTAGCACTCGGTCAAGGTGAGTGCCAGAAGTTCGTCGTGGGTGAACGCCTGAGACGGACATGCCCATCCTTCGCGCCGGCCGATGGACATGCCCAGTGGTCCCGATGCGCATGCCCAGTCCTGGCTCTGAACAATGGACATGCCGGTTGGGGCGTGTCGCCGCTGGACATGTCCCGCGGAGTGCTTGCGGACATGCGCGACGTTGACGCCGAAGGATGGACATGCTCATTGGTGGGACCTGACAGTGGACATATCCGGGTTATGCCCAGTCCTGGCGCTGAAGAATGGGCATGTCCATCGCGGCCCCGCTCTGAACTAGGGACATGTCCGAGGAGTACTTGCGGGCACGCTCAACGTTGGCGCCGAAGGATGGACATGTCCAGTGGTGGCACCGACCAGTGGACATATCCGGATCATGCCCACTCCTGGCACTGAAAAATGGACATGTCCATCGTGGGCGGTAGGGGGCACCCCCCGGAACCCGACACCCCCAGCCCGCCTACTCCCCGGCGAGGTCCTCGTAATCCCAGTCCTGGCCGTCGTCGTCCTCGTCGATGCGGGGGGTCGAATTGCGTTCGCGGTACAGGACGAAGCCGCCTGCGAGTGCAGCCAGCGCGCCCAGCACGAGGAAGATTATGCCGCCAACCTTGGCTGCGGCGTAGGTGTCACGGATGGCCCGCGCCTCGTCCGTGGCGTCCTTCACGTCCTTGCCGCCCACGGAGTAGACGGTCGCGTTGAAGGAATCCAGGAAGAAGATGATGACCAGCAAGGCCACGCAGACGACCGCGACCACGCAGCCCGCGATCAGGGCCGGTCGCGCAAAACGCGCAATGCCCGTGCTGCGCACGGCCTCCGCCGCGGCCTCCCCGCCGGTTTGCTCGCTGGTGCCTGCCGTGCCGAAGTCGTTTGTGTCCCTGCCGTTCATGCCGTCCAGCCTATCGGTCGCGCCGGGCGTTCCGCGCCTGAACTACGCTTGATGGCATGGCTGAGACGACGCAGGACCAGATCGCCCCGCTGCTCAATCCGGAAGGCTGGGAGCTGCTCGCGTCGCTCGGGCCCTACCGGGAGGAGGAGGCTTTCCGCCTAAACGCCTCGCTCCGGAAGGCCGGGCACTCCCCCGAACTGGTCTCCGCGGCACTCACCCAGTCCCGGCTGCGGACCAAGGCCGAGGCCAAGTTTGGCGAGTTCGCGCGGCAGATGATTTTCACCCGGGCCGGCCTGGAACAGGCCACACGGCTGACCGTGGCTGCACGGCATGCGCAGCGCTTCGCCGAGGCCGGGGTGGCCCACGTGGCGGACCTGGGCTGCGGCCTGGGCGCCGACTCCATGGCTCTGGCCTCCCTGGACATCACGGTCACCGCCGTGGAACTCGATGAAACCACCGCCGCCTGCGCCACCATGAACCTGATCCCGTTCCGGAACGCCACCGTCGTCCACGCCGACGCCGCCGCCGTCCCGCTCGAGGGGATCGACGGAGTCTGGCTCGACCCTGCACGGCGCACCACCTCGTCCTCGGGAACCAAACGGCTCTGGGATCCGGAAGATTTCTCGCCGCCGCTGTCCTTTGTGGAATCGCTGGCAGGTTCGGGCCGCGCCGTGGGCGTGAAGATGGGCCCCGGCATGCCGCACGCCTCCGTGCCCGCCGGCTGCGAGGCCCAATGGGTTTCGGTGGGCGGCGACGTCACCGAGGTGGCGCTCTGGTTCAACGCGGTCCGCCGGCCCGGAATCCGGCGCGCCGCGCTGGTCCTGGGGCCGCAGGGCGCCGCGGAACTCACCAGCACCGAGGACTTCGACGCCGGACCCGAGGCCCCCGTGGGCCCGGTGGAGGGCTACCTCTATGAGCCCGACGGCGCCGTGATCCGCGCCGGCCTGGTGGCCGACGTCGCGCTCCAGCTGGGCGGGCACCTGCTGGATGAACACATCGCCTACATCTGCGCACCGGACCTGCGCGACAGCCCCTTCGCCCGCGCTTACAAGGTCCTGGAAGTGCTGCCGTTCAACGTCAAGCTCCTCAAGGCCTGGGTGCGGGACAACGGCGTCGGCGTCCTGGACATCAAGAAGCGCGGCACCGCCGTCACTCCTGAGGAACTCCGCAAGCAGCTGCTCCCGGGCGGCAAGACCGGCAAGAATGCGGCGAAGAAGACGGCCACCCTGGTCCTGACCAGGATCGGCGAGGAACGGGTGGCCATTTCGGTGGAGCCGGTGTCAGCCGAGTCCGCCTGAGCCCAACGGCCCGAGCCGAGTCCGCATAAACAAACAGGCCCGCTACAGGCCCGCTACTGGGCGCGCATGAACTCCTCGGCGGCACGGACCTGCTCGGCGTCGGGCCGCACGCCGGTGTAGAGCACAAACTGTTCGAGCGCCTGGATGGTGGCCACTTCGGCTCCGGTGATGACGGGTTTGCCGGCCGCGCGTGCCGCCTTGATCAGGGGTGTCTCGGCTGGCAGGGCGACGACGTCGAASACCACCTTCGCGGCGTCCACTGCGGCTTGCGGGAAGGACAGCGCGTCGGCGTCCGGGCCGCCTGCCATGCCCACCGGCGTCACATTGATGAGCATGTCCGCGGCCCCGGCGCCCGTCCCCGTGGCGGGAATCGCCGCGAGCCAGTCGAAGCCATACAGGCCGGCGAGTGCCCGGCCGGCCTCCTCGTTGCGGGCGATGATGGTGACCCGCCGGAAACCCGCATCGCGGAGGGCCGCCGCCGTCGCCTTCGCCATGCCGCCGGCGCCCAGCAGCCACACCGAGTAGTCGGCGGGGACCGCGTTGCGCTGCAGCAGCTGCTCGATGGCGGTGTAGTCGGTGTTGTACGCCGTGAGCCGGCCGCCGTCGTTCACGATCGTGTTGACCGACTCGATCGCCCGTGCCGACGGGTCCATCGCGTCCACCAGGGCGATGACGTCCTCCTTGTAGGGCATCGACACCGCACACCCGCGGATCCCGAGGCCCCGCACGCCGGCGATGGCCTGGGCGAGGTCAGTGGGGGCGAAGGCCTTATAGATCCAGTTCAGGCCCAGCTGGTCGTAGAGGTGGTTGTGGAAGCGCGTTCCGTTGTTGCTCGGCCGGGCCGAGAGCGAGATGCACAGGGTCATGTCTTTATTCAGGATGGGCACAGCACAATTAAACGCCACCCCGCCGCGGCCGCCCCATGTGAACACTCTCACGTAACAGCCGCCACCTGGCCGCCAGTCCGCCGCCACCCCTGCACTAGACTTGGAGCACCGTTGCCGTGCCGCAGCAGGCCGCTTCCGCGGCGGACGCCAACGCCGACGCCGACGGTGGGGACAAACCGTCAGTTCAGGCCGTCATTGGGGCAGTCGGTTCAGGCCGTCACGCATCACAGCACAACCGGGCATTCATGGCGCGCAGCACTGGCGGGCGACACAACAGCGAAGGGACCACATGAAGATTGATTTCGCTTCATCCGGGCAATCAACTCTTGGTGTGGAATGGGAACTCGCGCTAGTCAACGCAGAGACCGGTGAACTGGCCTCCGTGGCCGGCGAAGTGCTCCGCGGCGTCGCTGCCCGGCACCCCGAACTGAACGAGGATGACGAACACCCGCACATCAAGCAGGAACTGCTGCTGAACACCGTGGAACTCGTCACCGGCATCTGCACCACCGTGGCGGAAGCCAAAGCGGACCTGAACAGTTCACTCGCCGCTGTCCGCGAAGTGACCGACCCCATGGGTGTGGAGGTCTTCTGCGCCGGCAGCCACCCGTTCAGCCCCCCGCAGCTGCAGCCCGTCACGGACAAGGAACGGTACGCGAAGCTGATCGACCGCACCCAGTGGTGGGGCCGGCAGATGGTCATCTACGGCGTCCACGTGCACGTAGGCCTGGACAGCCGCGACAAGGTCCTGCCCGTCCTGGACGGACTGGTCAATTACTTCCCGCACTTCCAGGCACTCTCCGCGTCCAGCCCGTTCTGGGGCGGCGAGGACACCGGCTACGCCTCGCACCGCGCGCTGATGTTCCAGCAGCTGCCGACGGCGGGACTGCCGTTCCAGTTCGCCAGCTGGCAGGAATACGAGTCCTACGTCCAGGACATGTTCACCACCGGGGTGATCGATACCCTCTCCGAGATCCGCTGGGACATCCGCCCGGTTCCCAACCTCGGCACCATCGAAATGCGCATCTGCGACGGCCTGGCCACCATTGAGGAAGTCGGCGCGATCGCGGCCCTCACCCAGTGCCTCGTGGACGAGTTCTCCACCATCCTGGACAACGGCGGCACCATCCCCACCATGCCGCCGTGGCACGTACAGGAGAACAAGTGGCGGGCGGCCCGCTACGGCCTGGAGGCCATCATCATCCTCGACGCCGAAGGCAACGAACAGCTGGTCACCGACCACCTGCGGGAGACRCTGGCCCGGCTCGAACCCGTCGCCGCGAAGCTCGGCTGCACCGCGGAGCTGGCCGACGTCGAGAAGATMATCGAGCGCGGCGCCGGCTACCAGCGTCAGCGCCGGGTGGCCGCGGAGCACGGCGGTGACCTGCGCGCCGTCGTCCTGGACCTCGTCGACCAGATGCGCAAGGGACCCGAAGCGTAGACAGCCTGCGGGTTCTCCTCGGGCTCCCGGCTGGCCGTTAGGCGGACACCGAGGTCACGGGCATCGACGAGTCGGGGGCGAAGCCGATCCCGCTCGGCGCGGTCCCGGACATCACCAGCTGCGCACCCAACGCCGCCACCATGGCGCCGTTGTCCGTGCAGAGCTGCAGCGGCGGCACCGTCAGCCGGATGCCGGCGGCACGGCAGCGCTGTTCGGTAAGCTGGCGCAGCCGCGAGTTGGCCGCCACTCCCCCGCCCAGCAGCAGCTCGGTAATGCCGTTCTCGCGGCAGGCCAGCACCGCCTTGGCCGTGATCACATCCACCACGGCTTCCTGGAAGGCCGCCGCGACGTCGGCCACCGGCACCTCTTCGCCGCGGGCCTCGAACTGCTCCACGCAGCGTGCGACGGCGGTCTTGAGTCCGCTGAAGGACCAGTCGTAACGGTGCGGGCCGGGTTCCTCCGCGGTCCCCATGTACTTGGGCTGGGTGAGGCCGCGCGGGAACCGGATGGCCTTCGCATTGCCGGTGCGCGCCAGTTTGTCGATGGCCGGGCCTCCGGGGTAGCCGAGGCCCAGGAGCCGGGCCACCTTGTCGTAGGCCTCGCCGGCGGCGTCGTCGATCGTGGAGCCCAGGAGTTCGACGTCGTCGGTGATGCTGCGGATCCGCAGGATCTCGGTATGGCCGCCGGACACCAGGAGCGCGCCGAGATTTTCGGGCAGGGCTGGGACCTGCGGTCCGCCGTCGTCGCCGGTGTCGAGCAGCCCGACGCCGACGTGCGCCACCAGGTGGTTGATGGCGTACAGCGGTTTGCCGGTGGCGACGGCGAGCGCCTTGGCCGCGCACACGCCCACCATCAGAGCGCCTGCGAGACCGGGCCCGGAGGTGACGGCGATCGCGTCGATGTCGTCCAGCGCCACGTCAGCATCGGCGAGGGCCTCCTGGAGGGTGGGAACAAACGCATCGAGGTGGGCGCGGGAGGCGATCTCGGGAATGACACCGCCGAAGCGGACGTGCTCCTCCATGGACGAGGAGACCGTGTTGGCCAGCAGCCGGGTGCCGCGGACAATGCCCACGCCGGTCTCGTCGCACGAGGACTCGATCCCCAGCACCAGTGGCTGGGAGCTGTGCAGGGGGTGGCTCATTCTCGGCCCGCTTCCGTTGGCTGGGTGTCGTCGGTACCGGCCGCCGGCCGGCCGTCCGTGTGCAGTTGCAGGCGCATGATCAGCGCATCAACGCCGTCCCGGTAGTAGCGCGGGCGGACGTGGATCTGCTCGAAGCCGAAACGCCGGTAAAGCTGCTGCGCACGGGGGTTGTCGGCCCGTACCTCCAGCAGCACGTCCGCGGCATGCCGCAGCCGGCTTTCCCGGATTAGTTCGGTCAGCAGCGCGGAGCCGATGCCGCGCCCCTCCTGTTCGGGCACGACGGCGATGGTCTGGACGTCCGCGATGGGCTCGATGCACATCAGACCCGCATAGCCGACGATCTCGCCGGCGGACTCCGCAACGAGGTAGCGCCGCGTTTCGGTCTGCGCGAGTTCATCGAAGAACATCTGCAGCGGCCAGGCGTCCACCGGGAACAGCCGGCACTCCAGGACATGGACGGCGGGAATGTCCGCCGGCGTCATCGGCCGGAGGCTCATCCCGGCAGGATTGGCACCCGCCGGGGTCTGCGCGGCGGTCACAGGGCGCGCTTCCGCGGGCCGGGGACCTGGGCGTCGGACTCGCGCAGGTACAGCGGTGTGGTGTCCAACAGCTGTTGTCCGGCAGTGAGCCGGGCGAGCGCGAACTGGCCGAGGGACAGCGCCTCGGGCTGGCGTCCGGCGAATCCGGGTACGGCGTCGAGGACTTCGGGGTAGAGCCCGGCGCCCGCACCGAAGACGGGCAGGTTGGGCAGGCCGGCAGCGAAGCCTACGTGGGGCCCGTCGAGCAGTTCCGGAAGCTGGCCGTCGGCCAGGGCGTAGCGGGCCCAGTAGACCTCTTTGCGCCGGGCGTCGGTGGCGACGATGAATTCGGCGGCCCCCTCGGTGGACTCGGCCACCTCCAGGGCGATCGCGTCCAGGCTCATCAGCCCGTACAACGGTTTCTGCCAGACGTACGCAAGGCTGCGGGCGGTGACGATGCCGGAGCGCAGGCCGGTGAACGGTCCCGGGCCTACCCCGGCGACGATGACGTCGACGTCGGCCCCGCTGAGGCCGGCTTCGGCGAGGAGCTGGGCGATGCCGGGGGCCAGGACCTCGGCGTGGCTGCGGGTGTCCTCGGTGGCGAAGCTGCCCACCACCGATTCCGGTGAATCGTCCGAAACGAGGGCGGCGCTGGCAACGGCCGAGGTATCAATGGCAAGGATCAGCATCTTCAGTCCGTTTCCGGGGTTGCGGGACGTCCGGGCGGTGCGGCGAGGACGGCCGGCGGCTCGGCCCAGCGCGGACCGAAGCCGCGGAAGACCACGGTGCGGGGCTCGTCGGCGTCGTCGGTGTCGAAATCGAGGACGACGTCGGCGGGGACGGTGTCGGTGGGGGCGGGCTGCGGGGCGCCGCCGTCGTCGTGCGGCTGGGGCGCGCCGACCGCGTGGGCGCCGCCGAGCTGGCGGTACAGCTCAATCTCCAGCCGGCTCTCGCTCAGGTGCTCCACCCGGTCGCGGCCCCATTCCACCACCGTGACCGCGCTGTCCATGGTGTTTTCGAGGTCGATGTCGTCGATTTCAGCGGCAGACGCGAGCCTGTAGGCATCCACGTGGACCAGGTCGGGACCGCCGGGACGGGGCCCGTCGGGCAGGTTGGGGTGGATCCGGACCAGTACAAACGTGGGCGAGATGACCCCGGCGCGAACGCCGAGGCCCTCCCCCAGTCCCTGGGTGAACGTGGTTTTCCCGGCGCCGAGTTCGCCCGTGAGGACCAACAGGTCACCGGCCTCCAGCCCTGCACCGAGGGCGGCTGCGAGCGCGTGGGTCTGTTCAGCGGTACCCACCTCGAGGGTCCGCTCCCAGGCAGGTTCGCTCACTGGGCTGCCCCGCTGGTGGCCTCTTCGTTGATGTAGCGCCGGGGCACGCGGGGGCTGATGCGGGTGACGATTTCGTAATTGTTGGTTCCCGCGGCCCTGGCCCAGTCCTCGGCGGTGGGGCCGCCGTCGGCGCCGTCACCGAACATCACGGCTTCGGCGCCCAGCACGCTGGGGCCGCCCTCGGTGACGTGGAGCGGGCCGAGGTCGATCACCATCTGGTCCATCGCGATGCGGCCAACCACGGGATAGTTCACCCCGCCCACCCGGATGGGTCCGCCCGTGGCGACGCGGGGAACGCCGTCGGCATAGCCCAGCGGGACGAGGCCCAGTGTGCTGGCGCCGKCGGTGCGGTAGTTGAGGCCGTAGGAGACACCCTGGCCGGCGGGGACGTCCTTGCAGTGCGAGACAAGCGTCCGGACCGTCATCGCCGGCCGCAGCCCCACCTCCGCGGACCCCTGCTCTTCGAACGGGGACAGGCCGTAGATGCCGAGCCCCACCCGGACCAGGTCGAAGTGGGTGTCGGGGCGGGACAGCGTCGCCGGGGTGTTGGCGAGGTGCCGGACTTCGGGGTCGACGCCGGCGTCCTGCGCCATCGCGAGGATTTCGCGGAAAGCGGCCAGTTGCTGGTCGGTCTCGGGGCGCTCGGGCTCATCGGCGACGGCGAGGTGCGAGAAGATCCCGACGACGCGCAGCAGGCCCTGGTCCTGATATTCCATGGCCTCGCCCAGCAGGGTGTCCCAGGAGGCGAGGGTGGCCCCGTTGCGGCCGAGGCCGGTGTCCACTTTCAGGTGGATCCGGGCCGGGCGCTCCTGTTCGCGGGCGGCGGCCACGATCTGGCCCAGCTCCCAGYCGGAGCAGCCAATGTCGATCCCGGCCGCGACGGCGGCGGCAAAGTTGCTTTCCGGGGTGTGCAGCCAGGCCAGCAGCGGGGCGTCGATGCCGGCGGCACGCAGGGCAAGGGCCTCCGAGATGTGCGCGACACCGAGCCAACTGGCCCCTGCGCTGAGCGCCGCCCGGGCCACCGGGATGGCCCCGTGCCCGTAGGCGTCTGCCTTGACGACGGCCATCACCTTTGCCGGGGAAGCGACCGCTGCCAGACGCCGCACATTGTGCCGGATGGCCTCAAGGTCAATGACGGCCGAGCGTTCCTCGACCCGGTCGGTCCCGGCTTCCGCCGCGGGCCGGAAATCACCTGTTGCTGCTGGGTATATCACCGTTCGATTCTACGGGTGGTCGCAGGGCGTGCTGAATTCCGCGATCGCCGGGCAGGGATGGACATGCCCATCGGTGGACAGGACTCCCGCCCCGGACCACCAACGGACATGTCCATCCTTCACGCCCACCACTGGACACTTACGGAATATGCCCACCCCCCCATGCCCAGGAATGGGCATGTCCGTCCGCGGACACGACTCAAGGCCCGGACCACCAACGGGCATGTCCATCCTTCACGCCACCCACTGGACACTTACCGAGTATGCCCACCCGCCGCGCCCAGGGATGGGCATGTCCGTCCGCGACAAGCTATCCAGGCCACGCAGCCACCCCCGGCAACGCCCACCCCTACGCGTCGGAGAGATGCGCGATGGTCGCCGTCGCCCGCCGTTGCGCTTCCGGCGGCACGTCACGGACGATATCCTCCAGAAAGCGGTAGCGGCGCAACCACTGGCTGCCCTGGCGCTCCTTGCGGGCATTCGCGCGCTGCCACCAGTCGGCGAGGTCGCCCCAGCCGGGCGCGGCCAGCGACCCGCCGACGTGCTGCACGGCCAGGGCCGCGCAAAGGTTGGCGAACCGCAGCCGGTCCCCCAGTGGCCAGCCCGCCAGGCAGCCCACAATAAACGCGGCGCCGAAGCAGTCCCCCGCCCCGGTGGGGTCGTAGGCCGGGACCGGCAGCGCAGGAACCCACTCCTCCTCGCCGGTCTCGGAGTCCACCGCCATGGCGCCCTGCGGACCCAGCGTCACCACGGCCACGGGGACTTGGTCCGCGAGCGCATACAGCGCGGCCCACGGGTTGTCCTTGCCGGTGAACGCCATGGCCTCCTGCTGGTTGGGCAGGAAGGCGTGGAAGTATTTCAGGTTCTCCAGCCGGGACTGCGCCCATGTGCCCGTGGGATCCCAGCCGACGTCACCAAACAGCCGGACGCCGGCCCGGTGCGCGTCGACGGCCCAGGGTTCCAGTTCCTCGCCCAGTTCGGCGACGGCGGCGAGCGCGGGCGGCGGGCAGCCGATGAGCTCGGTGGAGGAGACCGGCGCCGGATGCCCGTGGGTCACCATGGAGCGGTCCTTCTCGACGCTGAGCGACACGGTGACCGGGGAATGCCATCCCGGGACACGCCGGGACAGCGACAGGTCAACGTGTTCCTGCCGGTCCAGGATCTTCCAGTTGTAGTCGCCGTAGCCGTCATCGCCGAACGCGGCGGCCAGCGCGGTGCGCAGCCCCAGCCGGGCCGCGGCGATGGCCTGGTTGGCCACCCCGCCCGGGCAGCTGCCCATCCCGTCGCTCCAGATCTCGGTGCCGGGCCGGGGTGCATGCGGCAACCCGGTGAAGATGATGTCCTGGAACACGGTGCCCGTCAGGAGCAGGTCGAAGCCGCCCGCCCCGGGGGTCCGGACGGCGGCGAGCGGGTCGAAGCGCGGCGCTGGGATCGCGTCCATACACGGCACACTACGCCGTCCCGGTACCCCGCGAAAGGCGGCGCTCCGGGCCCGTGGCCCGGGTGCCGAATAGACTGCAGGCATGCGGCTAATGATTGCCGGCGGCGGCGGATTCCGCGTGCCGCTGGTCTACCGGGCGCTCTCCGCCGGCCCCTACGCCGGGCTGGTGCGCGAGCTGGTGCTCTACGACGTCGACGCCGGCCGGCTCGCTGCGATCCGGGCCGTGCTGGCCGCCATGCCGGGGCCTGCGGCCGCCGAGGGTGCTGCCCGCGGCGGCCCGCCCATCCTGGCCACCACCTCCCTGGCCGAGGCCCTGACCGGCACGCACATGGTCTTCGCGGCCATCCGTCCGGGCGGCACCGCGGGGCGGACCGCCGACGAGCGGGTGGCCCAGAGGCTGGGGTTGCTGGGCCAGGAGACCACCGGGGCGGGCGGTATTTCCTACGCCCTGCGCACCATCCCGCCCATGCTGGACCTGGCCCGGTCCATGAAACGCCTCTGCCCGGAAGCGTGGCTGGTCAACTTCACCAATCCGGCCGGGATGGTCACCGAGGCGCTGGTCCCTGAGCTCGGCGGCAGGGTGGTGGGGATCTGCGACTCGGCCGGCGGGCTGGTGCACCGAGCGGCGCGGGCCGCCGGCGTCGTCCTCCCGGAGGGGCGGCTGGACGGGGTGGGCTATTACGGGCTTAACCATCTGGGCTGGCTGTACCGGCTCCGGTCCGGCGGACGTGACGTCCTCCCGGACCTGCTCGCCAGCCCCGGCGCCCTGGCCGGCTTCGAAGAGGGCCGCCTGTTCCCGCAGCCGTTCCTGGCGGACTTGGGCTGCCTGCCGAACGAGTACCTGTATTACTACTACAACACCGCCCGCGCCGTGGCCGCCATGCAGGCCGCACCGCAGACCCGCGGGGAATCCATCCACCAGCAGCAGTCCGGACTCTACCCGCGGCTCGCTTCCGGGGGCCCCGACGCCTACCGGCTCTGGGACGCCGCCCGCCGCTCCCGGGAAGAGGGATACCTGGCCGATGCCCGGACCGCCGGCGAACAGCGGGACGAAGAGGACCTGGCCGGCGGCGGGTACGAACGCGTCGCGCTGGCGGTCATGCGGGCGCTCTCCGGCGGCGGGGACGCCGAGCTGGTCCTCAACACCCCCAATGCGGTGCCCGGGCCCGGCGGCGCCGTGTCGGCCGCGATTCCCGGCCTCCCGGCGGACGCCGTCGTCGAGGTTCCCTGCCGGGTGAACGCCGACGGCGTGGTGCCGCTGCCGCAGGACCGCCCGGCGGAAGCGCAGCTGGCGTTGATGCGGCGGATCAAGGAGGTGGAACGGCTGGTGGTCCGGGCGGCCGGGCCGCGGGGCGCTGACGCGCCGTCGTCCGGCGCGGACGGCCCGTCGTCAGGCACGGACGCGCCCTTCGACCGGCGGGAGGCGGCGCTGGCGGCCTTCGCCCGGCATCCCCTGGTCGATTCGGAAGTACTCGCCGGACGGCTGCTGGCCGGATATGAGGCCGCGTTCCCCGCGCTCACGGAGCTGTGGACCGCGGACGCCTAGAGCCGGCGGTACATCACGTGCAGGCCCACGTAGCCCAGCTGCGGGTGCCGGAAGGCCTCCGGGATGGTGGCCAGGATCTCGAAGCCCATGCCCTGCCACGCCGCAACAGCCCGGGTATTGCTTTCCACTACGGCGTTGAACTGCATGGCACGGAACCCGGCGGCCCGTGCGGCGTCCAGCGAGTAGGCGCACAAGGCCCGGGCCACACCCCGTCCGCCGTGAGTTGCCCCCACCATGTAGCCGGCGTTGGCCACGTGGCTGCCCGCGCCGCCCTGGTTCGCGTGCAGCTCCCCGGTGCCCAGCACCACGCCGTCGAGCTCGCCGGTCCCGACCGCCACGAAGGTCTGGCCGGGGGACGTCTTGATCCACTTGCTGCGCGCCTGGTCCTCGGTGGTGTCGCGTTCCCAGGTGAACGTCTCCCCTGCCCGGATGACGGGCTCCAGGATCTCCCAGATGGCAGGCCAGTCCTCAGCGGTGGCCTCGCGGATCCGGTACGGTGCCTCCGCGGGAGGGATTTGTGCAGGTGCGTTCACAGCCGTCACGTTAGCATCAGGCGGGACCCCGCCGGCCGGGCCGCTGTACAGGAGTAGTGTTTTATCGAATCCACGTCACGCCAAGGGAAGGAAGCAGATGCCGCTGGTCCGCCGGGTCGCGTTCCTGTCCCTGCACACCTCCCCCATGGAGCAGCCCGGTTCCGGGGACGCTGGCGGCATGAACGTGTACATCCGGGCCCTCGCGGCGGCACTCGCCGAGACCGGCGTCGAAGTGGAAATCTTCACCAGGTCCACCGCGGCCGGGCAGGCCGCCGTCGAGCACCCGTCACCCGGTGTCTGCGTCCACAACGTCCTCGCCGGCCCGCCGCGGAAACTCCCCAAAGAGGAACTGCCGGCACTGCTGCACAGCATGGTCGCGGAGATCGAYCGGATCCGCCAACTCCAGCCGCACGGCCGCTATGACGTCATCCATTCCCACTATTGGGTCTCGGGCGTCGCCGGGCTGGAGCTTTCGGAGCTGTGGGGGGTGCCGCTGGTACACACCATGCACACCATGGCCAAGGTCAAGAACCTGCTCCTGGAGTCCGGCGAGCAGCCCGAACCGCGCCGGCGTGAGGACGGTGAGCACCGGATCGTCGA
Organism: Arthrobacter sp. 05L45_2; assembly: GCF_056397525.1. Taxonomy (NCBI): domain Bacteria; kingdom Bacillati; phylum Actinomycetota; class Actinomycetes; order Micrococcales; family Micrococcaceae; genus Arthrobacter; species Arthrobacter sp. 05L45_2. The sequence goes on from NZ_JBFTNO010000021.1 coordinate 13,333, forward strand.
CGGCGCCACCCGGCTGATCGCCAATACCGGCGCCGAGGCCGCGGAACTGGTCTCGCACTACGCCGCCGACCCGGACCGCATCGACGTCGCGCCCCCGGGGGTGGACCTTTCCGTCTTTACCCCCGCGTTCCGAAGCCGAGCCCGCACCGAGCACAACGTCCCACCGGGCCGGTTCCACCTGCTGTTCGCCGGACGGATCCAGCGGCTCAAGGGCCCGCAGATCCTGGTCAAGGCGGCCGCGCTGCTGCGTGCGCGGCGCCCGGACATCGACCTGCAGCTGACCATCCTCGGTGCGGTGAGCGGGGCGCGGGATTTCGACCTCAAGTCCTTGATCAGCGCCGCCGGAATGGACGACGTCGTCACACACCACCCGCCGGTCAGCGCGCCCAAACTGGCCGGGTGGTACCGTTCGGCCGACGTCGTGGTGATGCCGTCCTACAGCGAGTCCTTCGGGCTGGTGGCCCTGGAGGCCCAGGCCTGCGGCACGCCGGTGGTCGCCACGAAGGTCGGCGGGCTGTCCCGGGCCATCTTCGACGGCCGGACCGGGCTGCTGGTGGAGGGCCACAAGGCGGCGGACTGGGCGGATGCGCTGGAGGCGCTGCACGACGATCCGGCCACCCGGGAGGACATGGGCCGGGCCGCGTCGGTGCACGCACAGGATTTCGGCTGGCAACGCACCGCCGCGATCACGCAGGAGAGCTACCAGGCCGCACTGGTCCAGTACCTTGGAAGTCGAAGCATCCCGGCGGGCCACGCGCACTGACCGGACGCCAGACGGGCCTCCCGGGTGGAACCGCCGGCCGGAGCCCACGAAGCCACGAGCTGAAGGACACCGATGTCTGAGAACACCACCGAACACGCCGCAGCCAGCACCGCAGGGCGCATCCTGAGCGATCTGGAGATCGCACAACGGGCCACCATGCGGCCCATCGAGGACGTGGCCGCCGCGGCCGGGATCAATCCGGAGGCCCTGGAATTCTACGGCCGGTTCAAGGCCAAAATCGACCCCGCCAAACTGCGCCGCGACGCCGCGCACACCCCGGGCAAGGTGGTGCTGGTCTCGGCGATGTCCCCGACTCCGGCCGGGGAGGGCAAGTCCACCACCACCGTGGGCCTGGCGGACTCCCTGGCCCGCGCCGGGCACCGGGTGATGATTGCGCTGCGTGAACCCTCGCTGGGCCCGATCCTGGGGATGAAGGGCGGGGCCACCGGCGGCGGCTACTCCCAGGTCCTGCCGATGGACGAGATCAACCTGCACTTCACCGGCGACTTCCACGCCATCACCTCGGCGAACAACGCCCTTATGGCGCTGGTGGACAACCACATCTACCAGGGCAACGTGCTGAACATCGATCCGCGCCGGATGACGTTCAAACGGGTCCTGGACATGAACGACCGTGCGCTGCGTGAAGTGGTGATCGGCCTCGGCGGCCCCACCCAGGGTGTGCCGCGGCAGGACGGTTTCGACATCACGGTCGCCTCGGAAATCATGGCCGTGTTCTGCCTGGCGACTGATCTTGACGACCTCCGGGCACGGCTGGGCCGGATCACCTTCGGCTACACCTACGACCGGGAACCGGTCACGGTCGCAGACCTCGGCGTCCAGGGCGCCCTGACCATGCTCCTCAAGGATGCGATCAAACCCAACCTTGTGCAGACCATCGCGGGCACCCCGGCCCTGGTCCACGGCGGCCCCTTCGCCAACATCGCGCACGGCTGCAATTCCCTGATTGCCACGCAGACAGCCCGCAGCCTGGCCGACGTCGTCATCACCGAGGCCGGCTTCGGCGCGGACCTGGGCGCTGAAAAGTTCATGGACATCAAGGCGCGGATGGCCGACGTCGCCCCGTCCGCCGTCGTGGTGGTGGCCACGATCCGTGCGCTCAAGATGCACGGCGGCATCGCCAAGGACCAGCTCAAGGAGCCGAACGTCGAGGCCCTGGCCGCCGGCGTCGCAAACCTGCAGCGGCACGTGCGCAACGTGGAGAAGTTCGGCATCACCCCCGTAGTGGCCATCAACAAGTTCGGTACCGACAGCCCGGAGGAGCTGCAGTGGCTGCTGGACTGGTGCGCTGCCGAGGGTGTTCAGGCCGCGGTAGCGGACGTCTGGGGCCGCGGCGGAGGCGGCGACGGCGGTGACGAACTCGCCGCGAAGGTCGCCGCCGCCATCGACGCCCCGCACGGTTTCCGGCACCTGTACCCGCTGGAGATGTCCGTGGAGGACAAGATCCGCACCATCGTGCAGGAAATCTATGGGGCCGACGGCGTCGACTTCTCCGTTCCGGCGCTCAAGCGGCTCGCGGAGATCGAGAAGAACGGCTGGTCAGGGATGCCGGTCTGTATGGCGAAAACCCAGTATTCGTTCAGCGACGACGCCACCAAGCTCGGCGCACCGAAGGGCTTCACGGTGCACGTGCGGGACCTGATTCCCAAGACGGGCGCCGGGTTCATCGTCGCGCTGACCGGCGCCGTGATGACCATGCCGGGCCTGCCGAAGGTCCCGGCGGCCATGCGAATGGACGTTGACGCCGACGGAAACCCTGTCGGCCTCTTTTAAAGCCGGATGCCCTATCACTTTTGGTCCCTAACCCGGGGGTTGAGGGACCAAAAGTGATAGGGCAACAGGTGGGGTTTAGCGCTCCAGGTCGCCGCGGATGAACGCCTCGACCTTTTCGCGGCCCAGGTCATCGTTGAACTGCTCCGGCGGGGACTTCATGAAGTAGCTCGACGCCGACAGCAGCGGGCCGCCGATGCCGCGGTCCAGGCCGATCTTGGCCGCGCGTACGGCGTCGATGATCACACCGGCGGAGTTGGGCGAGTCCCAGACCTCCAGCTTGTATTCGAGCGATACCGGGGCGTCGCCGAAGTTGCGGCCCTCAAGGCGGACGAAGGCCCATTTGCGGTCATCGAGCCACTGGACGTAGTCCGACGGGCCGATGTGGACGTCCTTGGCCGCGAGGTCGGCCTCGACGTTGGAGGTTACGGCCTGGGTCTTGGAGATCTTCTTGGACTCGAGCCGGTCGCGTTCCAGCATGTTCTTGAAGTCCATGTTGCCGCCGACGTTCAGCTGGTACGTGCGGTCCAGGGTCACGCCGCGGTCTTCGAACAGCTTGGCCATAACGCGGTGCGTGATGGTGGCGCCGATCTGGCTCTTGATGTCGTCGCCCACGATCGGGACGCCGGCGGCGGTGAACTTGTCCGCCCATTCCTTGGTTCCGGCGATGAAGACCGGCAGCGCGTTGACGAACGCCACGCCGGCGTCGATGGCGCACTGGGCGTAGAACTCGGCGGCTTCCTGCGACCCGACGGGCAGGTAGCAGACCATCACGTCGACCTTGGCGTCCTTGAGGGCCTGGACCACGTCAACGGGCTCGTCCGGGGACTGATCGATGGTCTCGAGGTAGTACTTGCCGAGGCCGTCGAGGGTCGGGCCGCGCTGGACGGTGACACCGGTCGGCGGGACGTCGGCGATCTTGATGGTGTTGTTTTCGCTGGCCATGATGGCGGCGGACAGGTCCTGGCCCACCTTCTTGCCGTCGACGTCGAACGCGGCAACGAACTGCACGTCGTTGACGTGGTACTTGCCGAACTCCACGTGCATCAGACCCGGAATCGTGGCCTGGGGGTCGGCATCCTTGTAGTACTGGACACCCTGGACCAGCGAAGTGGCACAGTTACCCACGCCGACGATTGCAACACGAATCGGATTTGAAGACACGAAACTCCCTTTTGAACAAACTTCACATGCCCGGCGCGGGCGTACTCTGCTGTACGACGGCGGCAAACGGGCATAACGCCATGCGGCTCACTTGCATTCTAGTCAACGGCGCCGCGGTCCAGGTTGTTCCCGGCCGCGGCACCGAATCTGTTACCGCTTGGGGACTACCGCCGCGGCGAGGGCTCCGGGCTCACTTCTGGGCCCAGAGGTTGATGTCGGACTCGACGGCGAACTCGTCGATCGCGTCCAGTTCCTCGGCGGTGAAGTCCAGGTTGTTGATGGCAGACAGGGTGTCCTCGAGCTGCCGGACGCTGGAGGCACCCACCAGCGCGGACGTCACCGGAATGCCCTTGCCCTGCTCCCGGAGGATCCAGGCGATCGCCATCTGCGCGAGGCTCTGGCCCCGCCCCTCGGCGATCCGGTTGAGGCCACGTACCCGGTCCAGCTTCTCCCCGGTAATGCTTGCCTCGTCCAGGGACTTGTCCTGGGCGGCGCGGGAGTCGTCCGGGACGCCGTTCAGGTAGCGGTCGGTGAGCATGCCCTGCGCCAGCGGCGAGAAGGCGATGGCTCCGGCCCCGGTCTGGTCCAGGGCCTCGAAGAGGTTGGGGCTGCCGTTCTCGGTCCAGCGGTTCAGCATGGAGTAGCTCGGCTGGTGGATCAGCAGCGGCGTGCCCAGCTCCTTGAGGATCCGCGCCGCCTCGAGGGTCTGTTCCGGGGTGTAGGACGAGATGCCGGCGTAGAGGGCCTTGCCGGAGCGCACGGCCTGGTCCAGGGCGCCCATGGTCTCCTCCAGCGGGGTCTCCGGGTCCGGCCGGTGGCTGTAGAAGATGTCCACGTAGTCCAGGCCCATCCGGCCCAGCGACTGGTCCAGGCTGGCCAGCAGGTATTTCCGGGAGCCGAAATTGCCGTAGGGCCCGGGCCACATGTCGTAGCCGGCCTTCGTGGAAATGATCAGTTCATCCCGGTACGGGGCGAAATCGTCCTTGAAGTGGCGGCCGAAGTTGGTCTCGGCGCTGCCGTAGGGCGGTCCGTAGTTGTTCGCGAGGTCAAAGTGGGTGACCCCGAGGTCGAAGGCGCGGCGCAGGATGGCGCGCTGCACCTCGAAGGGCTTGTCGTCGCCAAAGTTGTGCCAGAGGCCCAGGGAGATGGCCGGCAGTTTCAGGCCGCTGCGTCCAACGCGGCGGTAGGGCATGGTGTCGTATCGGGTTYCCGCTGCAACATAAGTCATGGTCTTATCCTGTCCTATTCCGGGGCGACTGGTGAGCCGGCTGAGACGACGGCGGCGCTGTGGCCGGGCAACGCGACCTCACCATTGCCGAGGTTCACGGCGTCGTCGGTACCCAGCAGCAGCGTGCTGCCCCCAACGGCCACGCGGCGGGGTTCGGCGGAGAAGTTCATGGCGACCTCCACACCGCCGCGCCGCAGCAAAAGCCAGCCGTTTTCCTCGCTGAAGTCGACGGCGGTGTCCGCGAAGCCCGCTTCGGCCAGTTCCGGGGTTGCGCGGCGCAGCGCGATCAGTTGCCGGTACAGCTCCAGGAGCCGGGCGTGGTCGCCGGCCTGCGCCTCCGCCCAGTCCAGCTTGGAGCGGGTGAACGTGGCCGGATCCTGCGGGTCGGGCACCACGGCGGGGTCCCAGCCCATCCGTTCGAATTCCTTGATCCGGCCCTCGGCGGTGGCTTTGCCCAGTTCCGGTTCCGGGTGCGAGGTGAAGAACTGCCAGGGCGTGGTGGCGCCGTACTCCTCGCCCATAAACAGCATCGGGGTGAACGGTGAGGTCAGCGTCGCGACGGCGGCGAGCGCCAGCGGCCCGTAGCCGAGGGTCTGGGAGAGCCGGTCTCCGGTGGCCCGGTTGCCGATCTGGTCGTGGTTCTGGCTGCAGACCACCAGCGCGGCAGGGTGCACCAGGGCGGTGTTGATCGGCCGGCCGTGATGCCGGCCCCGGAAACTTGAGTAGCTGCCGTCGTGGAAGAAGCCCTTCTCGAGGACCTTGGCCAGGGCGGCGAGCGAATCGAAGTCGCTGTAGTAGCCGGTGGTTTCGCCGCTGACGTTGACGTGGACGGCGTGGTGGAAGTCATCGCTCCACTGCCCGGCGAGGCCGTAGCCGTTCAGGTCCCGCGGGTAGAGCAGGCGCGGGTTGTTCAGGTCCGATTCGGCAATCATGGTCGCGGGACGGCCGGTCTCGGCGGCAACGGCATCGGCCAGGGCGCCAAAGTCCTCGAGCAGGTGCACCGCGCGCTCGTCCTTGAAGGCGTGCACGGCATCGAGCCGGAGGCCGTCCACGTGGTAGTCGCGCAGCCACATGGCGGCGTTGTCCAGGATGTAGCGTCGCACCTCATCGGAGCCGGGGCCGTCCAGGTTCACCGAGTCGCCCCAGGTGTTTCCCTCGCCGGACTTCAGGTAGGGCCCGAACCTCGGCAAGTAGTTGCCGCTGGGGCCGAGGTGGTTGTAGACCACGTCCTGGATGACGCCCAGCCCGGCGGCGTGCGCTGCGTCGACGAACCGCTGGTACGCGGCCGGTCCGCCGTAGCCCTCGTGCACCGTGTACCAGAGGACCCCGTCGTAGCCCCAGTTGTGGGTGCCGTTGAACCCGTTGACCGGCAGCAGCTCGACGTAGTCGACACCGAGCCCGGCCAGGTAGCCGAGTTTGCCGATGGCGGCATCCAGGGTTCCCTCCGGGGTGAAGGTGCCCAGATGCAGTTCGTAGATCACACTGCCCTGCAGCTCGCGGCCGGCCCATTGCCCGTCGGTCCACTGGTGGCTGCCGGCGTCGAAGGTCCGCGAGAGCGAGTGCACGCCGTCGGGCTGCCGACGGGACCGGGGGTCCGGCAACGGCGTGGTCTCCCCGTCCAGGAGGTAGCCGTAATCGACGTCGCCGGAGGCCGGAGCGTCCGGCGCGCTCCACCAGCCTCCGGCTTCGGCCCGGCGCATCGGGTACTCCCGGCCGTCCGCCAGGAGGGTGACCTCCCGGGCGTCCGGTGCCCAGAGGTCGAAGCGGGCGGTTCCGTGTGCAGGCAGAGTCATTGCCGTTCCCCTATGTCAGTTCGTCAGTTCGTGCGATTCAATCAGCCGGGGCCAGCAGGGCCACCGGGTAGTCGCGGAGGATCTCCGCCACGTCGACGCTGCCCGGGCCGAAGGACCGGCCGCTGAGCTGGTCCGTCATGGCGGCGTCGAGGCGGATGGCAGTATCCTGCCAACCTCCCCGCTGCTCCAGGCCCCGGGGCAAGCGGGTGGCCAGGGTGACGGCTCCCGGGGTGCCCGCACCGCGGTCGAACGCGATCAGGTGCCCGGAGGCGGCGCCGGTGGCCGCTACGGGCGTGTAGCCGGTGAAGTATTCCGGCCGGTCCCGGCGCAGCCGCAGCGCCCGGGAGGTCACCAGCAGCTTGGCGGCATCGTCGCGGTACGACGCCGGCAGCTCACCGGCGTCGAGCGCAGCGAGGGCGTCCCGGCGCGCAGCGAAGTCGAAGGGCCGCCGGTTGTCCGGATCCGTGAGCGACCGGTCCCAGAACTCGGTGCCCTGGTAGACGTCGGGCACGCCGGGCATGGTGAGCTGGACCAGTTTCGCGCCGAGGGCGTTGGCGGCGCCGTACGGGTCCAGCAGGGCCACGAGCCCGTCGAGTTCGGCGCGCACTCCGGGGTTGTCGAACGCCGCGTCCACGGCGGCCGTCAGCTTGGCCTCGAAGTCCTCATTCGGATCCAGCCAGTCGGTCGAGTTGCCGGCCTCGCGCGCCGCTTTCTGCGCGTAGGACTGGAGCCGTTCCCGGTCCGCGGGCCACACGCCCGCGATGGCCTGCCACAGCAGGTTGGCCAGCGGCCCGTCGGGCAGCGGTGCCAGTTCCTGCAGGCGCTGCAGCGCAGCGGTCCATTCGGGGGCCAGTTCGGCGAGCACGGAGATCCGTGCCCGGGTGTCCTCACTGCGTTTGGTGTCGTGGGTGCTGAGGGTGGTCATGGACAGCGGCAGGGCGGCCTGGCGGTGCGCCATCCGGGCGTGGAAGTCCTCGGTGGAGACTGAGAATTCGGTGGGGTCCGCGCCGACTTCCGTGAGGGTGCCCAGCCGGGTGTAGCGGAAGAACGCGGTGTCCTCCACCCCCTTGGCCATCACCATGCCGGAGGTCTGCTGGAAGCGGCGGCCCAGTTCGGCGTCGGCCCCGGGACCCGCTTTCAACAGATGGGGCAGCAGCGCCTGCACCCCTGCCTCCAGCTCCGGCCGGCGCTTGGCGGCGAGCGCGCAGGCTTCGCGCAGGACGTCCTCGCCGTCCGGCAGGTAGCTGCGGTAGACCGGGAASGCGGCGATGATYTCGGACAGYGCGTCGACCGCAGTGTCCGCGTCGATCCCGGCGTCAGCCGGCACCAGGCGGCCCAGCCGGCGCAGCTCGGAGTGCAGGATCCCGTCGGTGATCCGGCGTTTGGTGCCATGGATCATATCCTCGTAGTCCGCCGGGGTTCCGCCGCGCAGGGACGCGTCCAGGGCGTCGAGGCCCGCCTGGCCGGCGGGGTCGACGAAGACCCGGTCGACGTCGGCCAGGGCGTCGTAGCCGGTGGTCCCCTCGCATTCGAAGCCGGCCGGCAGGGCCTCCCCCGGCTCGAGGATCTTCTCGACCAGCAGGTACGCCCCTCCGGTCACGTCGCGCAGCCGCCGGAGGTAGCCTTCGGGATCGGCCAGGCCGTCCGGGTGGTCGATCCGCAGACCATCCACGAGTCCCTCGCGGAACCAGCGGACAATTTCCGCGTGCGCCTCGTCGAAGACTTCGGGGTCCTCCACCTTGATCCCGGCCAGGGAGTTGACGGCGAAGAAGCGGCGGTAATTCAGGTCGTTGTCCGCCCTGCGCCACCCCACCAGTTCGTAGTGCTGCCGGCCGTGGACCTCGCGCGGGTCATCCCCGTCCGAGTAGCTTCCGTCGGCCAGCGGGAAACGGTGGTCGTAGTAGCGCAGCTCGCCGTCGACCACCTTGAGGGCGTCGACGTCGGCATCCTCGCCCAGCACGGGAATCCGGATGCGTCCGCCGCCGAAGTCCCAGTCGACGTCGAACGCCGGGGCGTACGGCGACTGCTGGCCGTCCTTGAGCAGCGACCACCACCACGGGTTCTGGACCGGGGTGGCGACGCCGACGTGGTTGGGCACAATGTCCACCAGGACGCCCATGCCGGCCTCTTTGGCCGCGCGGGCGACGGCGTCCAGGCCCGCGGCGCCGCCGCGGTCAGGGTCGATCGCGGCGGGGTCGGTGACGTCGTAGCCGTGGTCCGAGCCCTTTTCCGCCGTCAGGATCGGCGACAGGTAGATCCAGTCGACGCCCAGGGACTTCAGGTAGGGCACGGTCGCGGCGGCGTCCTGCAGGGTGAAGCCGGGCCGGATCTGCAGCCGATAGGTCGAGACGGGGGTCCTCATGAATCGGTGGCCTTCGCTTCGCTGGCTTCCGCGGCCTTGGTCTGGGCCTGGACCATCTCCTCCTGCGCCTCTTCCTCGGCGGCCATGGCGGCCAGCGACGCGGCGGCGGAGTAGTCGACCTCCACTTCGGGACCGGAGTAGGCGCGCAGCACCACCATGGACTTGGCGCCCAGGGTCAGGGTGGATCCGGCCTTGAGCGGTTCGTTCTTGTCGGCCTGGTCGGCTGTGTCCACCAGGAGCTCCCAGAAGGGCGAGTACTCGTCGTTGGGCAGCGCGAAGTCCACGCCGTCGTCGTGGGCGTTGAACGCCAGGATGAAGCTGTCGTCGGTGATCTGGCGCCCGCGGGAGTCCTGCTCCTGGATGCCTTCGCCGTTGTAGAAGACGCCGATGGTCCGGCCGAAGCCGCTGCCCCAGTCCTCGGGCAGCATTTCGGTGCCGTCAGTCTTCAGCCAGACGATGTCCGGCAGTTTCTCGCCTTCGCCGCGGACCACGGGCCGGCCGTCGAAGAACCGGCTGCGGCGGAAGATCGGGTGGTCGTGGCGGATCTTGTTGACGAACGCGGTGAACTCCACGAGCGGCTGGTCCATGGCTTCCCAGTGCACCCAGCTCAGTTCGGAGTCCTGGCAGTAGGTGTTGTTGTTGCCCTGCTGTGTGCGGCCGAGCTCGTCGCCGTGCAGCAGCATCGGCACGCCCTGGGAGAGCAGCAGGGTGGCGATGAAGTTCCGCTGCTGGCGGGCGCGCAGGGTCAGGACGGTGTCGTTGTCCGTGTCGCCTTCCTCGCCGCAGTTCCAGGACCGGTTGTGGGATTCACCGTCGTTGTTGCCTTCGCCGTTGGCCTCGTTGTGCTTCTCGTTGTAAGAGACCAGGTCCCGCATGGTGAAGCCGTCGTGGGCGGTGACGAAGTTGATGGATGCCACCGGGCGCCGGGCGGAGCTCTCGTAGAGATCCGCGGAGCCGGTGAGGCGGGAGGCGAATTCACCCAGCGTGGAGGGCTCGCCGCGCCAGAAGTCACGGACGGTGTCGCGGTACTTGCCGTTCCATTCGGTCCATTGCGGCGGGAAGTTGCCCACCTGGTAGCCGCCGGGGCCCACGTCCCACGGCTCGGCGATGAGCTTCACCTGGGACACGATCGGGTCCTGCTGGATCAGTTCGAAGAAGGTGGAGAGCTTGTCGACATCGTAGAACTCGCGGGCCAGCGTGGAGGCGAGGTCGAAGCGGAACCCGTCGACGTGCATTTCGGTCACCCAGTAGCGCAGGGAGTCCATCAGCAGCTGCAGCGAGTGCGGGTGCCGGACGTTCAGCGAGTTGCCGGTGCCGGTGTAGTCCATGTAGTGCTTCTGGTCATTGTCGACCAGGCGGTAGTAGGCCTGGTTGTCGATGCCCTTGAAGGAGAGCGTGGGGCCGAGGTGGTTGCCTTCGGCGGTGTGGTTGTAGACGACGTCGAGGATCACCTCGATGCCGGCCCGGTGCAGCTCGCGGACCATGGCCTTGAATTCCTGGACCTGGTGCCCGACGTCGCCGGAGGAGCTGTACGTGTTCTGCGGCGCGAAGAAGCCGATGGTGTTGTAGCCCCAGTAGTTGTTGAGGCCCTTCTCGACGAGCGTGCCGTCGTTGACGAACTGGTGGACCGGCATCAGCTCGATCGCCGTCACACCGAGTTTCTTCAGGTGTTCGATCACAGCCGGGTGGGCGACGCCGGCGTAGGTGCCGCGCTGGTCCTCGGGGATCTCCGGGTGCAGCTCGGTAAGGCCCTTGACGTGCGCCTCGTAGATGACCGACTCGTGGTACGGGATCCGCAGCTGGCGGTCACCGTCCCATTCGAAGAAGGGGTTGATGACCACACCGTGCATGGTGTGCGGCGCCGAGTCGGCGTCGTTGCGGGAGTCCGGGTCGCCGAATTCGTAGGAGAAGAGCGCCGGGTCCCAGTCGATCTGGCCCTGGATCGCCTTGGCGTACGGGTCCATCAGCAGCTTGTTGGCGTTGAAGCGGTTTCCGCTCGCCGGGTCGTAGGGGCCGTGCACCCGGTACCCGTACTTCTGGCCGGGCTGGATCTGCGGGAGGTAGCAGTGCCAGACGTAGCCATCCACCTCGGTCAGCTCGATCCGCGTCTCGCTCAGGTCGTCGCCCAGGAGGCAAAGCTCCACGCGCTCGGCCTGTTCGCTGAACAGCGCAAAATTGGTGCCGGTGCCGTCAAAGGTGGCTCCCAGCGGGTAAGCCGTTCCGGGCCAGACTTCCATGTGTACTCCTCGTGCGATGCGGACAATCTCTAGACAGACTACTTGTAAGCAAGGTTAGTAATTGACCGGGGCCCCAGCGCGGGCGTTTTTGTTACAGCCTTGCGATAACCCGCGGGAGGGTTTTCGCGATGTCCGACGCCGTCAACGGGCCGCCGTCCGAGGCCGCGGTCCCGGCGCGGCCGTGCAGGCTCGCCGCCATCGCCGCGATGGCGGCCCACCGGTCGGGGCCGTCGATGCCGACGGCGCTGAACGCACCGGTGTCCTCCGCGAGCTGGGCGAGCAGGGCGCCCAGTACCCCGGCCAGGACGTCGCCGCTGCCGGCGGTGGCCATCCAGGGGCTCGCTTCCGCCTGGCTGAACACGGCACCCGAC
>NZ_JBFTNO010000022.1:0-24777 GCF_056397525.1 Arthrobacter sp. 05L45_2
CTACAAGGACGGGGTCCTGGAAGTGCGGGCGCCCGCCCCGGTAGCGGCGCCGGACACGTCCGGGACCAAAATCCGGGTGGACCGCGGCTGAGGCCCGCCGCGCGAGGGAGGCCGGGGCGCACTGGCGGCCCGGCCGCCCGGCTGCCTGAACTAGGCCCGTGCGGCTTCTTTGTGGATCCCAAACAACCGGATTGGCCCGGACCGCTGRCATGATGGACAGCAGACCCACCAGTATTTGGATGTTTGGAACAAAGGAGCTCGTATGGGACTGCTGGATAACAAGACCGCTATCGTTACCGGTTCATCACGGGGAATCGGCGCGGACGTGGCCAAGTTCCTCGCCGCCGAGGGTGCCGCCGTCGTCGTCAACTACCGCCAGAAGGCGCCGCGCGCCAACAAGGTGGTCGCGGAAATCGAGGCCGCGGGCGGCCGCGCGGCAGCCGTTGGGGCCGACCTGACCACGCAGGAAGGCGTCCAGGCCCTGGCCAGCGCCGCGATGGAGAACTTCGGCTCGCTGGACCTGCTGGTACTGAACGCCTCCGGCGGCATGGAATCCGGTATGGAAGAGGGCTACGCCCTCAAGCTCAACCGCGACGCCCAGGTCAACATGCTCAACGCCGCCGTACCGCTGATGGCCGAGGGCTCCCGCGTGGTCTTCGTGACCAGCCACCAGGCCCACTTCATCGACACCGTGCCCACCATGCCGGAGTACGAGCCGGTAGCCCGCAGCAAGCGCGCCGGCGAAGACGCGCTCCGCGACCTGGTGCCTGCCCTGGCCGACAAGGGCATCTCGCTGGTGGTTGTCTCCGGCGACATGATCGAGGGCACCGTCACGGCCACCTTGCTGGACCGCTCCAACCCCGGCGCCATCGAGGCCCGCCGCGCCGAGGCCGGCAAGCTGTACTCCGTGAAGGAATTCGCTGCCGAGGTCGCCAAGATGGCCACCGCCGACGTCGAAACCGGCCACACCGAATACGTCGGCGGCGCCGACTACTTCGACAAGTCAAGCGGCGCGGGCACCAACTAGCCACCACTGCGATGACCCCTGGCGGCAGTGTTCTTCAAGGACACTGCCGCCAAGGGTCATCCCGCGTTAACGGGCCTCAAACGCCGGCGATGTACCGGACCGCGTCAAGGTAGGGCAGGTCGAGGGCCGCGTCAGCGGCCGCACGGACGGCCGGTTTGGCGTTGAACGCCACCCCGATCCCGGCCGCGCCGAGCATATCGAGGTCGTTTGCCCCGTCGCCGACGGCGATGGTGTGCTCCATCGGAATGCCTTCCGCCGCCGCCCACTCCCGGAGGTACTTCTCCTTCGCGGCACGGTCCACCACATCACCGAGCACCTTGCCGGTCAGCGCACCGTCCACGATTTCRAGTTCATTGGCAATCCAGTAGTCCAGTCCCAGGCCCTCGGCTATCGGCCCGAGAATCTGGTTGAAGCCACCGGAAACCACGGCCACCACATGCCCGGCCGCCTTAAACGCCGCCACCAGGTCGGCGGCGCCGTCACTGAGCAGCACTTCTGCCCGGACGGAATCGACGACGTCGGCCGGCAGTCCGGCCAGGACAGCTACCCGGGCGTGCAGGCTCTGAGCGAAGTCGAGTTCGCCGCGCATGGCCGCCTCCGTCACCGCGGCAACCTCCTCGCGCTTGCCCGCGTGCGCGGCAAGCAGTTCGATGACTTCCTGCCGGATGAGCGTCGAGTCCACGTCCATGATCAGGAACTTCCGCGGAGCCTCCCGCAGGGCCGCCGGAACGAGCGCAGTGCCGATGCCGGGGACGGCGGCCGCTGCCAGGCTCTGCCGCAGTCCAGCCAGGCCGGCCGCCGTGACAGGTGCCCCGGAGGTGCAGTCGGCGGTGTAGACGGAAAAGCGGCCGTCTCCCGTGGTTTTTTCGGCGCCGATCTCCAGCCCGATCGCTGCCAGCGTCCCGCGGACCTGCGCGAGCTCGGGGGCGGAAAGGTGGGCGCCGTAGCTGACCGCGGTCACGTTCGAACTCATGGCTTCCATGCTACCGAGCACGGCCCGGCCGCCCTGAATTCGTTTCGCTCCGGTGACGCAGGCGGATGGGGACGCCCGGCGGCCGTTTGTCCGGTTATCAGTCGTCTGGTTTTTTGACCTAATGTCTACTCCTATGAGTGATGTTCTTGAATTGGCCGCCGTCAGCGTTGTACGTGGAGCGAAAACCCTCCTGGACAAGGTCGACTGGCAGGTCAAGGAGGGCGAGCGCTGGGTAATCCTGGGCCCCAACGGCGCCGGCAAGACCACTCTGTTGCAGGTTGCCGCCGCCCGGATCCACCCCACCAGCGGCATGGCCGGGATCCTCGAGGAAATTCTCGGCGCCGTGGACGTCTTYGAACTCCGCCCGCGGATCGGCCTGTCCTCSGCSGCMCTSGCCAAYCAGATCCCSGARCACGAGAAGGTCCTCAACGTCGTCGTSACCGCCGCSTACGGTGTCACGGGCCGCTGGCGCGAAGGCTACGAAAAAGACGACGAACGGCGCGCCTTCGCCCTCCTGAACGAATGGGGGATGGGCCCGCTGCTCAACCGCCCCTTCGCCTCGCTCTCCGAAGGTGAACGCAAGCGCGTGCAGATCGCCCGGGCCCTCATGACGGACCCGGAGCTGCTCCTGCTCGACGAACCCGCCGCGGGCCTGGACCTCGGCGGCCGCGAAGACCTCGTCCACCGGCTCAGCGGACTCGCCCGCGATGAGGCCGCCCCGGCGATCGTCCTGGTCACCCACCACCTCGAAGAGGTCCCGCCCGGGTTCACCCACGCCCTGCTGATGCGCGACGGCGGCATCGTCGCCTCCGGCCCGATCAGCGAGGTGCTGACCGCGGAAAACCTCAGTGAGACGTTCGGCGTCGAACTCGACGTCAATGTCTCCGGCGGCCGGTACACGGCCACTGCCCGCCGCTGACGGGGGTCCCTGACAGCGCGTGGAGTTACTCAACAGCGTCCTCATCTTCTTCGCCGGCCTGTGGGCCGGCACCATCAACAGCGTGGTCGGCTCCGGCACACTCGTCACCTTCCCGGTGCTGATCGCGCTCGGATTCGCTCCCGTCACCGCCTCGATCAGTAATGCCATGGGTCTCGTCGCGGGCAGCGCGGCCGGCGCGTGGGGCTACCGCAGGGAACTGGCCGGACGCCGGACCCAGCTCCTCCGCCTGCTGCCGGCATCCCTGCTCGGCGGCATCACCGGCGCCTACCTGCTCCTGCACCTCCCGGAGGTGGTCTTCCACTACGCCGCGCCCGCGCTGATCGTGGTGGCCCTGCTTATGGTGGCGTTCCAGCCCCGGCTCCAGAGCTGGGTACAGAACCGGGAATCAGACCCGGAACAGGCCAGCCGGGACAAACGCCACGGGTTCCTGCTGGTGGTGCTCGTTTTCCTCGCCGGCGTCTACGGCGGATACTTCGTGGCCGCGCAGGGGATCCTCCTGGTCGGGATCCTCGGGGTGTTTATGGCCGGCACCATGCAGAACGCCAACGCCATGAAGAACATCCTGGTCCTCGGGGTCAACCTCGTCGCCGCCACGTCCTATCTGCTCTTCGCCTTCGACCGGATCAGCTGGGGTGCAGTGGGCCTGATCGCCGTCAGCTCGCTGATCGGCGGCCTCGTCGGCTCCAAGGTGGGCCGGAGGCTCTCCCCGCGGGTCCTCCGCGGCGTCATCTTCGTCCTCGGCACCGTGGCGCTGGGCTTTATGATCGCCAAGCTGGTGAACTGAGCCGGCCGTGACCTTTCACTACCTCGACTCCGCCGCCGACCCGCGTGTGGCCGACTACACCCAGCTGACCGACGTTCACCTGCGCAAACTCAGGGAGCCCGCGGAGGGGATGTACATCGCTGAGTCCTCCCGGGTGCTGCGCCGTGCCCTCGCGGCGGGTCACCGGCCGCGCTCGTTCTTCCTCGCGGAGAAGTGGCTGCAGGACCTTGATGACGTTTTCGCCGCGTACCCGGAAGTGCCGGCCTACATCGGTTCGGCCGCGCTGCTGGAGGAGATCACCGGGTTCCACCTGCACCGCGGGGCGATGGCCGCCATGCACCGCCCCGCGCCGGTGCCGCTGCCGGAACTGCTCGCCGGCGCCCGGAGGATCGCCGTCCTCGAAGACATCGTGGACCACACCAACGTCGGCGCCATCTTCCGCTCCGCAGCCGCCCTGGGGCTCGACGCCGTGCTGGTGAGCCCGCGCTGCGGCGACCCGCTCTACCGGCGGAGCGTGCGGGTCAGCATGGGCACCGTCTTCCAGGTCCCCTGGGCGCGACTGGACCTCTGGCCCGGTGACCTGTCGGTGCTGAAGGACCACGGCTTCCTGGTCGCCGCGATGGAACTGACCCCTGACGCGGTGGATGTTGATGTGCTCGCCGCCCGGAACCCCGCACGGCTGGCACTGGTCCTCGGCACCGAGGGCGCGGGCATGAGCGCCGAGACCCTGGCCGCAGTCGACCTCGCCGTCAAAATCCCGATGCGCGCCGGCATCGACTCGCTCAACGTCGCGGCGGCTTCCGCCGTCGCGTTCTGGGAGCTGCGCTCCCGCGACTGACGCGGCCACGGCACCGGGCCGGCACCGGGCCGGCAACCGGCGGAGATCCGCTGGAGGCCAGTGTACGGCCAGGTTCGTCCGGCCGCCGGATCTGGGCTAKTATTGGTAGCTGGCCGTGCTGCGYCTTCMGGCGCCGRGCAGCCACTCCCACTCATACCTGGCAGCTGGCAAAATCCAGTTGCGYGAACAAAGGTCCAATTATGCAGTCTGATATCCACCCGAAGTACGAAGCTGTTGTTTTCAACGACCTGGCTTCCGGCGTCAAGTTCCTGACCAAGTCCACCGTGTCTTCCTCGAAGACCATCGAGTGGGAAGACGGAAACACCTACCCGGTCATCGACGTCGAAATCTCCTCCGAGTCCCACCCGTTCTACACGGGCAAGCAGCGCATCATGGACTCTGCAGGCCGCGTCGAGCGCTTCAACGCTCGCTTCAAGGGCTTCGGCGGCAAGAAGTAACTTTCTGCTCCCAAGGTCTTTTGGAAAGCCCGCACCGGTAACGGTGCGGGCTTTTTGCGTACCGGGCCGGCCGCACCGGCGCCCGGTTCTGTTTGGGCCCGGCAGTGGGGGAGGATGGCGGTATGACTTCTTTCCCCGCCTCCGCAGAATCCACCACCGAGGACGACGGCGGGCGCCGCCACGGCGAGTACAAAGTCCCGGGCGGCAAACTGGTGGTGGTGGACCTTGAGGTCGCGGACGGCGTCCTGGCGCATGTCTCGGTCAGCGGGGACTTCTTCCTCGAACCCGACGAGGCGCTGCCGGAGATCAACCACAGCCTCACCGGGCTCCCGGCCGACTCCAGCGCCGCAGAACTCGCGGCTGCCGTCACGGCGGCGCTGCCCGAGGACACCGTACTGTTCGGCTTCTCGGCCGAGGCCGTCGCGATCGCCGTCCGCCGCGCCCTGGCAAAGGCCACGGGCTGGGGAGACCACCACTGGAACATCATCGGCCCGTCGGTGCTCCCCACCCACGTGAACGTGGCCCTCGATGAAGTCCTCACCGAAGAAGTCGGGGCCGGGCGCCGCAACCCGACCCTCCGGTTCTGGGACTGGGAGGAACCGTCCGTGGTGATCGGCAGCTTCCAGTCCGTCCGCAACGAGGTCCACCCGGACGGAGTGAGCCGGCACGGCATCAGCGTGGTCCGCCGGATCAGCGGCGGCGGCGCGATGTTTATGGAGGCCGGCAACTGCATCACCTACTCGCTCTACCTGCCGCAGACCCTGGTGGACGGCATCAGCTTCGCCGACTCCTACGGTTTCCTCGACGCGTGGGTCATGGCGGCCCTCGACAGGGTGGGGATCAAAGCCTTCTACGTGCCCCTGAATGACATCGCCACCGACCAGGGCAAGATTGGCGGGGCGGCGCAGAAGCGGCTCGCCAACGGCGGCATGCTGCACCACGTCACCATGAGCTACGACATCGACGCCGACAAAATGGTTGAGGTGCTGCGGATCGGCAAGGAAAAACTCTCGGACAAGGGCACCACCAGCGCCAAAAAGCGCGTCGATCCGTTGCGCCGGCAGACCGGACTGGCCCGCGCCGAGATCGTCGCGGCCATGATGGAAGTCTTCACGGAACGCTACGGCGCGACGCCGGCCGAGCTGACGGAGGCCGAACTCGACGCCGCCCGGCAGCGGGTCGACAGCAAGTTCGGCACCACCGAATGGTTGCACCGGGTCCCGTAGTGGTCCTAGCCGGCCGCCTGGGCCGTGAGTGCCCGCAGCAGCTGGCTGCGCTGTTCGATGATGATGCGGCGCAGCGCCCGCGGCGCGGTCGGGTGCTCGGCGAGCCACCTGTCAGTCCGCACCAGGACCGGGTGCTCTTCAGGCCGCGGCGGCGCGCCGCCGGCCGCAGCCGGGGGGAGGTCCTGCCCGGCAGGGTAGAGCCCCCGGACGATCCTGCTGGCGATCTCGATACTGCGGTCCCGCCAGACCCGTTCAATGCACTCGAAGTACGGCTCGACGTAACCAGCCAGCAGGGCGGCCGGAGCCGTGTTGAACCCGGCGATCGTGGCGCTGAGCAACTGGTTGGACAACGCGGTGCCGTGCACGGCTGCGTCCCAGGCCGCATCCTTGACCGCCGGGTCCGGCCGTGCAGCGAGGGCCGTCGCGTGCCCGGATTTGCCGGAGGCGGTGTTGTCCCGGGCCAGTTCCGCGTCGAGCAGGCCAATGTCCGCCCGGCCGTGCGCCGCCAGGGTGTGCCAGAAGTTCCAGCGCAGTTCCGCGTCGACGGAAAGCCCCTCGATCACCGTGCTGCCGTCCAGGAGCGCTGCAATGAGGTCGAGCCTGCCCGCGTCAGAGCGGCTGGTGGCGGCAAGGGTGCGGGCCCAGGCCAGCTGCTGGTCTGAGCCGGCTTCGGCCCGGGCCAGCTCCGCCGCTGCCGTGTCCAGGAACTCGCGGCGGACGCGGTCCCGGTCCGCGGCCGGGACGTAGCGTTCGATTGCGGTTCCGGCGTTCCCCAGGACGGCCAGGAGCACGCCGATGCCCGGCTCCGCGGGGGCGAACCGTTGGACGGCGTCGACGTAGCGGGCGGCAGGGCTGACGGCGTCGCGGGCCGAATCCCAGAGCGCGGTCCAGCACAGGGCGCGGGCCATCGGATCGCTGATCGCCGAGAGGGACGCCCGGACGGTGGCTTCGGAGTGCGGATCGAGCCGGACCTTCGCGTAGCTGAGGTCCTCGTCGTTGACCAGGAGCAGCGCCGGCCGCGGCTTGCCGGCGAGCTGGTCCACCCGGGTGAGGCCGCCGTCGACGTCGGTTTCCACACTGTCCGTGCGGACCAGGGCGCCGGCGGCGTTGTGGTTGTAAAGGCCGATGCGCAGCCGGTGCGGCCGGGGTTCCTGCCGGCCGGTGATGGGGTCCTCAGCGTGCTGGTGCAGCGAAACCGCAGCCAGCACGCCGTCGTGCTCCTCGATATCGGCCGTAAGCGTGGAGATGCCGGAGGTCTGGAGCCACTGCCGGGCCCAGGCGGCCAGGTCGCGGCCGGAGGCTGCGCTGAGGGCTGCCAGCAGGTCGCCCAGTGTGGTGTTGCCGTAGGCGTGGTCGCGGAAATACCGGCGCGATCCGGCGATGAAGGCCTCAAAGCCCACATAGGCCACCAACTGCTTCAGGACCGAGGCGCCTTTGGCGTAGGTGATGCCGTCGAAGTTCTGCTTGGCAGCCTCGAGGTCCGGGATGTCCGCGACGATGGGGTGGGTGGTGGGCAGCTGGTCCTGGACGTAGGCCCAGGCCTTGCGGTTGTTGGCGAAGTTCACCCACGCGGTGTCCCAGTCCGTGGTGCGGTCCACCCCGAGGGTACCCATGTAGTCGGCGAAGGACTCCTTGAGCCACAGGTCGTCCCACCACTGCATCGTGACGAGGTCGCCGAACCACATGTGGGCC
This sequence comes from Arthrobacter sp. 05L45_2, assembly GCF_056397525.1. Taxonomy (NCBI): domain Bacteria; kingdom Bacillati; phylum Actinomycetota; class Actinomycetes; order Micrococcales; family Micrococcaceae; genus Arthrobacter; species Arthrobacter sp. 05L45_2. Next base: position 7,918 of record NZ_JBFTNO010000022.1, read on the forward strand.
ATCTCGTGCAGCAGCGTGTTGGCGCGGCCCTGGTACTGCGAATCGGCGGCCCGGGACGTGAAGACGTAGCTCTCGGTGAACGTCACCAGGCCGGGGTTCTCCATGGCGCCGAGGTTGTATTCAGGGACGAAGGCCTGGTCGTACTTGCCCCACGGGTACGGGAAGTCGAAGAGTTCGTTGAAGAAGGCCAGGCCGTTGCGGGTCAGCCGGAACAGTTCGTCCGTGTCGAAGGAGGACGCCATCGAGGCCCGGCAGTAGAGGGCCAGGGGTACGTCCAGGGCCGAGCCGTCGCTGAGGGTTCCCTGCCAGCTGTCCTCGGCCTTGAAGTAGGGCCCGGCGAGGACGGTGGTGATGTAGGTGGACATGGGCTTGGTGGGGGCGAAGTCCCAGCGGCTTGTCGCGGGATCGCTGCTCAGCTGCGTCCGGCCGGTTTCGGCGCCGTTGGAGGAGACCTGCCACCCGGAGGGTGCCATCACATGGAACGTGAATTCGGCCTTGAGGTCGGGCTGTTCGAAGTTCGCGAACACCCGGCGCGCGTCGGCGGGCTCGTACTGGGTGTAGAGGTAGCACTGGCCGTCCGCGGGATCGAAGAATCGGTGCATGCCCTCGCCGGAGGTGCTGAAGAGCGCCGTTCCGGTGACGGTGACCTGGTTCTCGGCCTGCAGGTTCTCCAGCAGGATCCGGGAGCCATCCACCACGTCGGCCACCGGCAGGCCCTTGCCGTTGAGGAACACGCTGTGCACGGAACTGCCGATGAAGTCCAGGAACGTGGAGGCGCCGGGTTCGCTGGCCGAGAAGGTGATGACGCTGCGGCTGGTGTAGCCGGCCACGGTGGGATCGGCCGCCTGCCGGACGTCCAGGGAGACGTCGTAGCTGTGGGTGGTGATCAGGGCTGAGCGGGTTGCCGCTTCGTCACGGCTCAGGTTCTGGTTCGACACTCCGCTATCTAATCACGCGCGGTGCCGCCGCACCGCCGCGGGCCGGCTACCGTCCGGGCACGAGGACGACGGCGGCGCCCAGGCCCAGCGCGGCGATCAGGAGCCACGACGCGAGCGCAGCCAGGAGCGCGCTGGTCCCCGTCCGCAGCAGGTGCCCCACCCGGACGGCGGAGCCGAGGCCGAACAACGCCATCCCGAGCAGCAGGTCCTGCAGCAGGGCGGCGGCCTCGAGCACCCCGGGGGAGAGCCAGCCGGTGCTGCGGAGGGCGGCCATCGCGATGAAGCCCACGACGAACAGCGGCACCACGGGCGGGAGGCGTCCGCCGGCGTCGGACCCKATCCGGTGGTGGATCCCGGCAGCTGCGACCATGGGCGCGAGCAGCAGCACACGGGTGAGCTTGACGATCACGGCGACGGCGAGCGCCGAGGCGCCGGCGGTCTGGGCCGTGGCGACCACCTGGCCCACGTCGTGGACCGACGCGCCCGCCCACGCACCGAAGGCTTCCGGCCCGAGCCCCAGCGGGCCGATCAGGAGCGGCAGCACACCGATGGCCAGGGTGCCGCACAGGGTGACGAGGGCGATCGGCAGCACGGTGTCCTGTTGCCGGATGCGGCGCACAGCGGCCATGGCACCGATCGCGGAGGCCCCGCAGATGGAGAAGCCGGTGGCGATGAGAAGGGACACCGTGGGCGTCAGCCGGAACAGCCGGCCAATGCCATACGTGCCGGCAAACGCCGCCAGCACCACGCCAGTAATCAGCAGCAGGGCGGGCCAGCCGAGGCCCAGGACGTCCACCACACTGACTTTTAGGCCCAGTACCACCACGCCGCTGCGCATCAGGTGCTTGCCCGCGAAGTCCAGGCCGGGCCGGCCCGTCCCGGCGCTCCAGCCGGCCAGGCCCGGAAGATTGGCGGCCAGCAGCCCCAGGACCACCGCCACCGTCATGGCCGGCACGGCGGGCAGCAGCAGGTGGACGCCGAGGGCGAGGACGACGGSGGCAGCGCACGCCAGCAGGCCCGGCACCAGCCGCCGGAAACTACCCGGGCGGCGCTGCCGGAAAACGTTAACAAATCGGGGCACGCCTCAACCTTGCCCTAATCGCGGGACAAACATTGCAGCGTGAGCTGCAACACGCCCCGCAGGGCCAGTCGAAATGATTTCGTAACGAAAAGGTGGTTGGCTAGTGGGCATGTCTGACCTTTTCCAGGATTACTCCGAGGCCGCCGGCCGCAGCGGCGCCTACGACGAGATGTTCACTCCGGGCCAGGAGGCCCGCCGCTCCTACGGCCAGGTTGCCGGGGCGCTGCAGGAACTCTCGCTGGCCGACGTCACCGCCCGCGCCGACTCCATGGCCCGGACCTTCCTGGACCGCGGCGTCACGTTCGACTTCGCCGGCGAGGAACGGCCTTTCCCCCTCGACATCGTGCCCCGGGTGATCCCGGCCGACGAGTGGGCTGTCCTCGAACGCGGAGTGGCGCAGCGCGTCAAGGCCCTTGAAGCGTTCCTCAACGATGTCTACGGCAAGATGGCGGTAGTCGCCGACGGCGTCATTCCGCGCCAGCTCGTCACCACCAGCGCGCACTTCCACCGCCAGGTCCACGGCTTCGAGCCGGCCGGCGGCGTCCGCGTCCACATTTCCGGCATCGACGTCGTCCGCGACGCCGCGGGCACGTTCCGGGTCCTGGAGGACAACGTCCGGGTCCCCTCGGGTGTCAGCTACGTCCTGGAGAACCGTCGGGCCATGGCCAAGGGCCTGCCTGAGGCGTTCGGCCAGCAGCTCATCCGCCCGGTCGAGGAATACCCGCGCCGGTTGCTCTCCGCGCTGCGCAAGACGGCCCCGTCGGGCGTGGACGACCCCACCGTGGTGGTCTTGACCCCGGGCGTGTTCAACAGCGCCTACTTTGAGCACACCCTCCTGGCCGGCCTGATGGGCGTCGAGCTCGTCGAGGGCCGCGACCTCATCTGCCGCGGCAACCGCGTCTACATGCGCACCACCGCGGGCGAGCAGCGCGTGGACGTGATTTACAAGCGCATCGACGACGAGTTCCTCGACCCGCTGCAGTTCCGCTCCGATTCCATGCTCGGCTGCCCCGGCCTGGTCAACGCCGCCCGCGCCGGCGGCGTCACGATCGCCAACGCGGTGGGCAACGGCGTCGCGGACGACAAGCTGGTCTACAGCTACGTGCCGGACCTGATCCGCTACTACCTGGGCGAAGAGCCGGTCATCGCCAACGTGGATACTTTCCGACTGGAAGAAGCCGAGGCCCGGGAGCACGTCCTGGACCGGCTCGACGAACTGGTGGTCAAGCCCGTGGACGGCTCCGGCGGCAAGGGCCTGGTCATCGGGCCCGACGCCTCCAAGGACGAACTCGAGGCGCTGCGCAAACGCATCATCGCAGACCCGCGCGGCTGGATCGCACAGCCGGTCCTGCAGCTGTCCACAGTCCCCACCCTCAGCGGCGACAAGTTCGGTCCGCGGCACGTGGACCTGCGGCCCTTCGCAGTCAACGACGGCGACGACGTCTGGGTCCTGCCCGGCGGCCTGACCCGGGTGGCGCTGAAGGAAGGGTCCCTGATTGTGAACTCCAGCCAGGGCGGCGGCTCAAAGGACACCTGGGTGCTGGCGGATTCCCCGCAGGTCCCGGTGGAGGTCCTGCCACGCCCGGCGATCGCGGTCCGCGAGCGGGTCTCAGTCTGGCCCGTGGAGAGCAACTGGCGCGACAGCCAGAAAGAGCAGCAACAGCAGCAGATGTCCGACGCGCAGGAGGTAGCCGCGAATGCTTAGCCGTATTGCCGAGTCACTGTTTTGGATCGGCCGCTACGTGGAACGCGCCGACGGTACAGCCCGCATCCTGGACGTGCACCTTGAGCGGCTCAACCACCTCCCGATGGACGAACAGCGCAGCGTCGCGCAGGAACTCCTCGCCGTGATGGGCGCCCGGCCGCAGTCCGATGACTTCGGCCTCGACGAGCTCCTGCACGCCCTGGCCTACGACAAGCAGAGCGCCACCTCGATTGCCGGTTCCCTCGGGGCGGCGCGGGAGAACGCCCGCCGTGCCCGGGAAACCGTGTCCTCCGGGCTCTGGGAGAGCCTGAACACCACCTACTACGGGCTGAACCAGCACCGCAAGGACGTGGTGGGCACGTACCGGTTCTGCAACTGGGTGCTGGAGCGCACCGCCATGGTCAGCGGCCTGGCGGACACCACGGTCAGCCACGACGAGAGCTGGCTGTTCCTGGTCCTCGGCCGGTCACTGGAGCGTGCCGACATGACGGCCCGTATGCTCTCCACCCGGGACGTGCTCTCTGCCGGGATGTCCTGGGTGAACATGCTCCGCTGCGCCGGCGCCTACGAATCGTTCCTGCGCACCCGCCGCGCCGCGTTCGGCGACCAGCACGCGGCCGAGTTCCTGCTGCTGGACCGGCTCTTCCCGCGCTCGATCGTCTACGCCCTGCGGGACGCGGACGAGTGCCTGGCCAAGCTGGACCCCTCGGCCCAGCGAGTCGGGTTCATCAACGACGCCCGCCGGATCGTCGGGCAGGCCCGGACGTTCCTCGAGTTCCACCGCACAGACGACCTCATGTCCGAGCTGCCCGAACACATGGAGCGCGTGCAGAAGGCTGTATCGCAGGCCTCGGACGCCATTTCCCGTAAGTACTTCAATCAGGCAGACGAACTGGCCTGGGTGGGAGAAGTTTCATGACCCGGCTCAGCATCACGCACAAAACCGCCTACAAATACAACCGGCGGGTCACCCTCTCCTACAACGAGGCCCGGATGACCCCGCTGACGGACCCTCAGCAGGTGGTCCTGGAGTCCTCCATGAAGGTCTCGCCGTCCCAGGCCGCGCTCAGCAGCTACCGGGACTACTGGGGGACCCGTGTCACGGCCTTCGACATGCAGATGCCGCACGACCACCTCGAGGTCCTCTCCACCACCACGGTGGAAGTGCACCGCGTGGAGCGGATCGCGGCGGAAGCGGACATTGTCGGCTGGGACGTGCTCTCCGCCCCGGAAACCCTGAATCAGTTCAGCGACTGGATTCCGCAGTCCCAGCTGACCGGACCGGGCGACGAGGTGCTCGCCATCGTTCCGGGCGTCGTCGAGGGCCGTAACCCGCACGAAGCGGCGATGGCCATATTCGAGTGGATGCGCGGCGAGATGAGCTACATGAAGGGTTCCACCGGTGTGACCACCAACGCCGAAGAGGCGTGGAACCAGCGGCAGGGTGTCTGCCAGGACCTCGCCCACCTTGCGATCGGGGCGCTGCGCAGCTGCGGAATCCCTGCCCGTTACGTTTCCGGTTACCTGCATCCGCGCTCGACGGCGGACCTCGGCGAGACGGTCGCAGGCCAGTCACACGCGTGGCTGGAATGGTGGGACGGGGAATGGCGCAGCTGGGACCCGACCAACCACAAACCCGCCGGCGATTTCCACGTCACGGTGGCCCGCGGCCGGGACTACCGGGATGTTCCCCCGCTGAAGGGCATCCTCTCCGGCGGCGGCGGATCGGCGCTCTCAGTGACGGTGGAGATCACCCGGCTGGCCTAGTCGCACGGCCCGGAGAGTCCCGGCAGAGCTACTCGAGGCCGGACCGGGTGGCGTCGTCCAGCGGCGTCCACCAGGTCAGCGGCGGGACAATCTTGAACCGCCTGCCGGTGATGGTGTCCGGCGTAATGCGCACAAAGTGTTCCTTTTTGCCGGCCTGCCAGGGGAACAGCAGCAGCCCGACCGTGTCGAGGACTTCTTCCTGGTTTTTCACCGCGGCGGCCTGGCCCTTGATGACCACGCTCCAGGCGACCCCGCTGTCGGCATCGACGCCATCGGCCTCCAAGGCCACTGGCGTGTCGCCCGTGGCGGCCTGCAGCTTGGTGCCCTCCGCTGTCCGGAAGACCAGGGTCCCGTGGTCCACTTTGTAGTTGACCGGGAAGATGTCCGGGTGGTCGTCCACCCACACAGCCATCCGGCCCACAGTGACGCTGCGCAACAACCGCCAGCACTCGTGGTTATCCAGGTTCTCGACGGCGTGGGGCTGGCCAGCAGCCGCTTTCGGATCGGTGCTCATGGCGGCGAGCCTATGCCGGGCAGCGCCGGGCGGGGTAGGGCACAAGGGCCCGGCGGCGTAATAAACCACCGGTCATAGGGGCCCGTTAGTAAGGGATGAGGGTAGTCTGGCATCACGGCATCGGCGCGGATGTACGTGCTGAGGATTGGGGCCATTGAAGATGCAATCTCCTGGTAACAGCCCGGAAGTCATGAGCTCCGGGGCGTCCCGGATCGAGGACCTGCTCAAGGATTTCGTGTCCCGTGCCGGCGCCGTGCACCAGTCCGAGGAGCGGATGGCCGGCCTCCTCGAAGCCGTCGTCGCCGTTGCCGAGGACCTCAGCCTTGATGCAGTCCTCGAACGCGTCGTCCAGTCCGCCTGCCACCTGCTGGGCGCCCGGTACGGGGCGCTGGGGGTGATCGGGGAAGACCAGGGGCTGAACCACTTTATCAGCGTTGGGATTGACGGCGAACTGGCCAGCCAGATCGGGGCCCTTCCAGTGGGCCACGGAGTGCTGGGCCTGCTCACCAGGGAACCCCGGCCGCTGCGGCTCGAGGACCTGCGCAAACATCCTGAAGCCTACGGATTCCCGAAGCACCACCCGATCATGAAATCCTTTTTGGGCGTGCCGGTGCGGGTCCGGGATACCGTGTTCGGCAACCTGTACCTGACCGAAAAAGAGGGCGGCGGGGACTTCAGCGACGAGGACGAAGGCCTTGCGGTGGCGCTGGCAGCCGCTGCCGGCGTCGCCATCGAAAACGCCAAGCTGTACGACGACGCCCGCCGCCGGGCCCGCTGGCTCGAGGCCTGCATGGACGTCTCCGGGCTGCTGCTGGGCAGTGACCTGGACTACACCGCGGGCGGGCTCGACCCGATCGCCGCCCGCGCCCTGCAGGAATCGGATTCCCGGCTGGCGCTCATCGCGGCGCCGGCTGCGTCCGGGACCGGCTACGTGGTGGCCGGGGCCGCGGGGGAGCAGGCGAAGGACTTCACCGGCAAAGTGTTGGAGCTCGGCGCGCCCGAGCTGGAGGACGTCCTCGCCGGCGGCGAACCTGTCATGGTGGAGCCCTCGGCAGGAGTGCTGCAGGACTTCGACGGCGGCTCGCTCGGGCCCGTACTGGCCGTTGCCCTGAGCACCCAGGGCGCACACCACGGACTCCTGCTCCTGGCCCGCAAGCCGGAGTCCCTGCGGTACACCCGCACCGATATCGAGATGGGCGCCGTCTTCGGATCGCACGTTGCCCTCGCCCTGGAACTCGCCCGCGTGCACCGGCTCCGCGAGGAGTTGTTAGTGTTCACCGACCGGGACCGGATCGCCCGGGACCTGCACGACCTCGTCATCCAGCGGCTCTTCGCCGCCGGACTGAGCGTGCAGAGCCTGACCCGCTACACCAAGGACGAACTCGCCACCGAGCGGATCCGGAACATCACCGGCGAACTGGATGAGGCGATCAGGAGTCTGCGGGACACGATCTACTCGCTGCGCAGCAGCAGCGGCGAAACAGAGCTGCTGAGCGGCCGGATCCGCCGGGTCACCCGCAGCTCCGCCAAATCCATGCCGTTCACGCCCCGGCTGACCCTGACCGGTCCGGTGGACGCCGTCACTCCGGAGAAGGCAGACAACGTGGTGGCCGTCGTCTCGGAAGGACTGAGCAACGCGATCCGGCACTCCGGGGCGGACGCGATTTCGGTATCGGTAGCCGTCATCAAGGGCCAGGTCACGGTGGTCATCACGGACAACGGGTCCGGGTTTGACGAGAACCAGGAACGCAACGGACTCGCCAACCTCGAGGACCGGGCCCGGATGCTGGACGGTCACTGCACCATCACGACGGCGCCGGAGGCCGGGACCAGCGTCGAATGGTCCGTGCCGGTGTAGCACCTGCCCGGCGGCAGGCGCCAGCCGGTAAGGGCCGCCGGGATCAGTGGACGCTGTGYTGCCTGGCAGCTTCGGACGGGACGCCCGCCGCGGCATTCCCCGAGGGGCTGGCAATAAAGACCGCCGCCTGGGTGCGGCGCTCGAATCCGAGTTTGGCCAGCAGCGATGAAACGTAGTTCTTGACCGTCTTCTCTGCCAGGAACATCTCGGCCGCTATCTGCCGGTTGGTCAGACCGCCGCCGACCAGCTCCAGCACACGGCGTTCCTGCGGGGTGAGGGCCGCCGTCCGCGGGTCCACTTCTTCGGTCTCCACCAGGCTTTCCACCACGCCCGCGGCCACGCCGTCCTCGAAGAGGGATTCGCCGGCCGCGGCTCGCCGCAGGGCCCCGATCAGGTCGGTCCCGCCGATCTCCTTCAGCACATACCCCGAGGCGCCGGCGAGCACCGCCCCGCGCAGGGCCTGCTCGTCGTCGAAGCTGGTGAGGATGATGCAGTTGAGGGTGGGATCGACGGAGCGCACGTCACGGCAGACTTCGATCCCGGTGCCATCGGGCAGCCTCGCGTCCAGGACGCAGACGTCCGGATGCAGCGCGGGGATACGCCGGGTTGCCTCCACTGCGGAACCTGAGCTGCCGACCACCAGAAAACCCTCACCCTCCAGCAGCTCCTGCAGGCCGCGGCGCACCAGCTCGTGGTCGTCGAGGATGAAGACGCGGATCACCGCGGTGGGGTCCTCGGCTGCGGTGAGACCGGCGTCCGTCCAGGCAATCATCTTTCTCCCGTCCGGGCGCTTGCCAGGCCCCGGGTCCCGCCGAGCCCCCAAGCTCGCGGTGTGGGCCCGTGGCAGGCCGCGTCCGTCCATGTTGTGCGGGACCCCGGCTGCTGGTCCCTGGAGTGCGGTGGAATAGTATCCTCCATTGTGGCCCCTGGGGGACCGCAGTGGTTGCTGGGCCAGAATATTTCTTGGCCGCGCACAGCAAGTCTCCGGCTGGTACCCTCGCCGGGCAAGGGCCCTTAGGCCTACTGGACAGGTTGTAGCGGACCCGCCGCCGTGGCGCCGTGACCTTCGGCCCTAGCCCGCGGCGCGGCACGGCGCGATCGTTGGTGCAACGCCCGGCCGGGCGGGATGAAGGGAAGAGTTATGAGCGAGGCAACGGGCATCCGGAGAATCGTGGTGGGCGTCGACGGCTCTGACGCGTCCGTCGAGGCGCTGCGGCAGGCCCAACAGCTCGCCGGACCGCTATCGGCCGCGATTATCGCGATGGCCTGCTGGGACGTTCCCCCGGTCTACGACGGCTACGTGGCGATGGGCATCGACGACTTCGACGTCAGGGCCGGGGAGCTCCTTGAATCCACGGTGACCAAGGCCTTCGGTGAGGACCTGCCTGCCAATGTGGAAACCCGGTTGGTGCAGGGGCATCCGCGCCGGGTACTGCTGGACGAAAGCAAGACGGCGGACCTGCTGGTGCTGGGCCGGCGCGGCCACGGCGGTTTCGGCGGGCTGCTGCTCGGGTCCGTGAGCTCGGCCCTCGTGGCCCATGCACACTGTCCCGTGCTGGTGGTGCATGCCCCGGAGAAGCGCTGACTCCGTAAAGCGCTGAGCCGCAGCGCCCAGGCCTCCGGCTCTATTCGAAAGCTGCCCGCCGCGGATCCGCGAGCCGGGTGCGCCACACATCGGGGTTGTTCACTTTGAACCGGCGCCCGGTCAGGGCCTTGGGTGCCAGCCGTACGTAGTAGTTCTTCTCGCCGGGCTGCCAGGGCTCCAGCAGCAGCTCGTCCACGGCGTCCTTTTCAGCCTGGTCCTCGATGAGCTCGGCCTCGCCGCGGGCCACGACGCTCCATGCCGCCTGCTCGTGGGCGTCATAGCCGTCAATCTCGAAGGCCACCGGTTTGGCCGTGATCGCGCCCCACAGCTTCGTCCCGCCGGCGGTCCGGAACACGATCGAGCGGCGGTGCAGGACGAAGTTCACCGGAAAGACCTCCGGGTGCGCGTCCACAATCAGGGCGATCCGTCCCACCACCTCGCTGTCGAGCAGCACCCAGCACTGGTCGATGGACAACTGGAAATTCGGCTGCGGAGTCGTCGTAGTCACGGCTCCACGTTACGGACCGCTTCCGGAACCCCATTAGGGCCATAAGGCCCGTGCAACCGGGCCCGGGAGGGGCCGCAACGCGGTTGCTACCAGGGGCAGGCCTTGTAGTCCTTGAGGAAGACGCCGTACTGGTCCTCGCCGGCTTCGCCCATCACAATGGGGTCGTAAACCCGCGCGGCGCCGTCCACCAGGTCCAGCGGGGCGTGGAAGCCTTCCTCCATCAGCCGGACCTTGGTGTAGTGCGGCCGCTCATCGGTGATCCAGCCGGTGTCGACGGCGGTCATCAGGATGCCGTCGGACTCGAGCATTTCCTTGGCGCTGGTGCGGGTCATCATGTTCAGTGCGGCCTTGGCCATGTTGGTGTGCGGGTGGCCGGGCCCCTTGTAGGCGCGGGAGAACTGCCCCTCCATAGCGCTGACGTTGACGATGTACTTCCGCCGTGCCGTGGAGCATTTCATGGCCCCGCGCAGCCGGCTGACCAGCAGGAACGGCGCCGTGACGTTGCAGAGCTGCACCTCGAGCATTTCGAGCGGATCCACCTCATCCACCACCTGCGTCCAGCTGTTGATGGTGGCGAGGTCAGGGACCAGGCCGCCGGCGTCGATGGCGGTGCCCGAAGCGATCCGTTCAAGGGATGCCGACCCGGTGGAGAGCGCCAGCGAGGTGATGGCGTCACCGGCCAGGACGGGGTGTTCCAGCACGGAACTGGCCAGGGCCAGGGGGTGCTTGTCGTGCGCGTGCCCGAAGGTGACCAGCTCGGGGCCGCCGTTGGCCGCCTCCAGGGCTGCCGGCAGGGGCTCGTCTTCGGCGTCGACCAATGGCTTGTACGCGTTCCCGGAGCGGCGCACCGTCTGGGCCGCGTTGTTGATGATGATATCGAGCGGTCCCGCGGCGTCCAGGGAGTCGGTCAGCGCCATCACCTGCGAGGGGTCCCGCAGGTCGATGCCGACGATCCGGAGCCGGTGCAGCCAGTCGCCGCTGTCCTCCATCGCGGCGAAACGCCGGGCCGCGTCCTTGGGGAAACGGGTGGTGATCGTGGTGTGGGCGCCGTCCCGGAGCAGCCGCAGGGCGATGTACATCCCGATCTTCGCCCGTCCGCCCGTCAGCAGGGCCCGCCGGCCGGTCAGGTCGGTGCGGGCGTCGCGCTTGCTGTGGCTGAACAGCGCACACTCGGGGCACAGCTGGTGGTAAAACGCATCCACCTGGGTGTAGTGCTGCTTGCAGATGTAGCAGGGCCGCGACCTGATCAGGTGACCGGCGACCTCCCCGGTGGCGGAGGTCGCCAGTTTGTTGCCGCGGGTCTCGTCGTCGATCCGGTCCGGCGCCGCCGTCGCGGTCTGGGCAATCACGGCGCGGTCGGCTTCGGCAATCAGGTCCCGCTTGGTCACCCGGCGGTGGCGCTTGACGGCCTTGAACATTTTCCCCGTGGCGCGGCGGACCGAGACGTAGTCCGGGTGCTCCTCGTCGTAGACGTGGATGCTGTTCAGGACTTTGAGGCAGGCCTCGATCTCCTCGGGGGTCAGTTCAGCAGTGGCCGGCGATTCACTGGACTGCAATTCAGTGAACGGCGCAGGAGGCAGATCGGGGGAGCTCATTGACCCAATTTTACAGCCAACTGCGCAGGGGTTTTACAGCTACTGCGCGGGGGGTTCGACGCCGACGGCGGCCGCGTGCACCTCGCCAACCTTCTCGACTGACTCGCGTCCGGCCGGCCAGTTCTCGGTGGCCGTCTTCACGGCGTCCGGGACCAGGTAGAGGTTGGCCGCGGACAGCGACCGTTCGTCGTCGCCGGGTTCGGGAACCTCCTGGCCCTTAGCGAGCACGGTGATGCCTGATTCGGTGACCTTGAACCCGCGGGCCCGGTCCAGGTCCKGGTCCAGGCCGATAGCGGCGCCGGCCGGGATCCGGACGTTCTTGTCGATGATGGCGCGCTTGATCACTGCGCCCGCCCCGACCTGGACCTTGTCCATCAGGACCGAATCGAGCACCCGTGCCGCGGTGCCGACGTAGACGTCGTTGGAGAGCACGGAGCCCTCCACGATGCCGCCGGAGATCACCACGCCGCTGGCCACAATCGAGTCCAGCGCCGTGCCGACCGTGCGGCCCTCGCCGCGGACGAACTTGGCCGGCGGGGAGATGCTCTGCCGGGTGTAGATCGGCCATTCGGAGTTGTAGAGGTTGAACACCGGGACGGGGGAGATCAGGTCCATGTGCGCGTCGTAGAACGAGTCGATGGTGCCGACATCACGCCAGTAGGTGCGGTCCCGGTCCGTGGAGCCGGGAATGTCGTTGAGGGTGAAGTCGTACACGCCGGCTTCGCCCTGGTCCACGAAGTAGGGAATGATGTCCCCGCCCATGTCGTGCTTGGTGTCCAGGCGTTCGGCGTCAACGTGCAGCGCCTCGACCAGCGCCTCGGCGTCGAAGACGTAGTTGCCCATGGAGGCCAGGAACTGGCTGGGGTCGGCGGCGAGGCCCGGCGTCGAGGACGGCTTCTCCACAAACGCCGCGATCTTCTCGGGGTTCTGCTGGTCCACTTCGATGACGCCGAACTGGTCGGCCATGTGGAGGGGCTGGCGGACGGCGGCCACGGTCGCTTTCGCGCCGCTGGCCACGTGCTGGGCCACCATCTGCGCGAAGTCCATGCGGTAGACGTGGTCGGCGCCGACGACGACGACGATGTCCGGATTCGCGTCGTGGATCAGGTTCAGCGACTGGTAGATGGCGTTGGCGCTGCCGAGGAACCAGCTCTTGCCGACGCGCTGCTGGGCCGGCACGGAGGCGATGTAGTTGCCCAGCTGCGTGGACATCCGCCAGGTCTCGGAAATGTGCCGGTCGAGGCTGTGGGATTTGTATTGCGTGAGCACCACAATCTGCAAATAGCGCGAATTCACCAGATTCGAAAGGGCGAAATCAATGAGCCGGTAACTGCCGGCGAAAGGTACGGCCGGCTTGGCCCGGTCGGCCGTCAATGGCATCAGCCTATTTCCCTCGCCACCTGCGAGGACAATGGCCAGGACTTTCTTCTGATGCGGCATAGTGATAGCTCCTGAACGCCTTCGTTGCTCCCCAAAACTGTCCGGTGTTCCCGGACCTCTTCACACTAGAACAGATCAGCCGGAACGACTACCTTGGGGTTGTGCGTATAGACATTGTGACCAAGGAATTCCCGCCCGAAATCTATGGGGGCGCCGGCGTCCACGTAGCCGAACTCAGCCGGGTGCTGGCCGGGAGGGTCGATTTGCAGGTGCGGGCCTTCGGCGCGCCGCGCACCCCGGACTACCACGGAGCCACCGTGACGTCATATCCCGTGCCCGAGGATCTGTCCGGCGCGAACGCCGCGGTACAGACCCTGGGCGTGGACCTGCGGATCGTCCCGGACATCGCCGGCGCGGACCTGGTGCACTCGCACACCTGGTACGCGAACATGGCCGGGCACATCGCCTCGCTCCTGCACGGGATCCCGCATGTGCTCAGCGCCCACAGCCTGGAGCCGCTGCGGCCGTGGAAGGCCGAACAGCTCGGCGGCGGCTACGCACTGTCCTCCTGGGTGGAGAAGACCGCCTACGAGGCCGCGGCCGCCATCATCGCCGTCTCGGAAGGCATGCGCCAGGACATCCTGCGCAGCTACCCCGACGTGGACCCGGCAAAGGTCCGGGTGGTTCACAACGGCATCGACGTCAGCCTCTGGAACCGGGACAAGGATGACGACGTCGTCCGCGCCCTCGGCATCGACCCGGAGCGCCCGAGTGTGGTCTTTGTGGGCCGCAACACCCGGCAGAAGGGTGTGCCCTACCTGTTGCGGGCGGCCGCGAAGCTTCCCGCGGACGTCCAGCTGGTGCTGTGCCTGGGCGCGGCGGACACCCCGGAGCTGGCCGCGGAAACCGCGCGGCTGATCGAGGAGCTGCAGGCCCAGCGCAGCGGCGTGGTCCTGGTGGAGCGGATGCTCCCGCGGCGGGAACTGATCCAGGTCCTCAGCCACGCCACCGCCTTCGCCTGCCCGTCGATATACGAGCCGCTGGGCATTGTGAACCTTGAGGCCATGGCCTGCGGAGCAGCTGTGGTGGCCAGCGCCACCGGCGGCATCCCGGAGGTTGTGCAGCACGGCGAGACGGGCCTGCTAGTGCAGCTTGAACAGGTCACCGACGGCACCGGAACGCCGCTGGATCCGGAGAAATTCGTGACGGAATTCGCGGCGGCCCTGACCGAGGTTGTTTCCGACCCTGTCCGGGCCCGTGAAATGGGCCGCGCAGGCCGGCGCCGGGCCGAGGAACATTTCTCCTGGGAATCCATTACGGAAACCACCCTTGAGGTCTACCGCTCGGTCCTCCCGCAGTAGGACCAGTACCTCCGTAGCAACAACGACGGCGCCGCCCCAMCCGGGGCGGCGCCGTCGTTATGCGTCGGTGGACCTAGCCGCGCTTGGCGCGCGCCGGACCGGACCCGGTCTTGCCGCCCTGTTTGCCTTCGCGGGCTTTACGGGCCAGCAGGATCTTCTCGTCGAGCGGGGCGCTGCCGCTGGCGCGCTGCTGCCGGAAGAACTCCCGGGCCTCATCCTGCCGTGTCTTTTCCGCCCCGGTGGCGATGGCCGCGCGGAGGTGTTCGGGGCCGTAACCGAAGGCGTCCACCAGGTCCAGGGCGTGCGGACGGATCTTGACGAGGAGGCGGTTGATGTATTCACCCACGGTGCGGGCCCGCTGCATCGAAAGCCGGCCGTTCATGAGGTACCAGGAGAGGTGCTTTTCGATCAGGGACAGGCCGAAGAGGTCCCGCAGCCAGGTGAGCACTGCCTTGGTTCCTGGGTCGGTGACTGTGCCGAGCGCCTCGGTGAAGGCCTCCCACTGCAGCAGTTCGGCGTGCGCCAGGGCGGCCTCGATGAGCTCGTTCTGGTGGCTGTTGAACAGCGCGGCGGCCTGCGCCTGCGGCAGCTTGTTCGCGCCCTTGAGGGCGGCCCCGACGTCGGCCACCATGGCCTGGACCCGTTCGGTCAGCAGGGCACGCTGCCCGGACTCGTCCTTGATGGCGGTGGCGGCCTTCTGCACGGACCCGGAGTCCGCCATGAACTGGGCCACGCCGCGCAGCCCGGTCCGGTGGATGGCCGCGCCGGTGGCCTGGCCCACGACATAGCGGGCGAGGACACCGAAGTCCACGTTGCGGAACTCCTTGGCGTAATCGGCGAGCAGCCGCTTGGCGACGAGCTGCAGCAGCACCGTGTTGTCGCCTTCGAACGTGGCGTAGACGTCGAGGTCGGCGCGCAGCGACGCGAACCGGTTCTCGATCAGGAAGCCGGCGCCGCCGCAGGCTTCGCGGCATTCCTGCAGGGTGTCGAGCGCGTGCCAGGTGCTTAGCGGCTTGAGGGCGGCGGCGAGGGTCTCCAGGTCCTGGCGGTCCTCGTCCGTGTCGTTCCGGCCGGAGAAGACGTCGTCGAACTTCTGCAGCAGTTGTTCGCTGGCGAAGCCGGCGGCGTAGGTGGTGGCGAGCCGGGTGAACAGCCGGCGCTGGTGCCGCTGGTAGTCCAGGAGGACTTCCTCGTCCGTCAGGGAGGAAGCGTTGAACTGGCGCCGCTCCGAGGCGTACTGGATAGCGGTCTTGAGGGCCAGCTTGGACGCGGTCACGGCGGCGCCGTCGAGGGATACCCGGCCTTGGACCAGGGTGCCGAGCATGGTGAAGAAGCGCCGGCCGGGGCTGGCAATCGGCGAAGTGTAGGTGCCGTCGGCGTCGACGTTGCCGTAGCGGTTGAGCAGGTTGGTCCGGGGGATCCGGACCCGGGTGAAGTGCAGCCGGCCGTTGTCGATGCCGTTGAGGCCGCCCTTGACGCCGTCGTCCTCACCACCGATCCCGGGCAGGAATTCCTTGGTCTCGGGGTCGCGGAGGTCCATGTAGAAGGCATGGACGCCGTGGTTGACGCCGTTGGTGACGAGCTGCGCGAAGACGACGGCGGCCAGGCCGTCCACGGCCGCGTTGCCGATGTAGTCCTTCCAGGCGGCGCGGAACGGAGTGTGGACCACGAACTCTTCGGTGGCGGGATCATAGGTGGCGGTGGTGGCGATGCTGGCGACATCCGAGCCGTGCCCGGTCTCGGTCATGGCAAAGCAGCCGGGGATCTCCAGGCTCATGATGCCCGGAAGCCACTTGCGGTGGTGCTCTTCGGTGCCGAGGTGGTTTACCGCTGACCCGAAGAGTCCCCACTGCACCCCGGCTTTGATCTGCAGGGAGGGATCGGCGATCACGAGTTCCTGGAAGCCGGCCACGTTGCCGCCGTGTTCGTCCTCGCCGCCGACCTCCACGGGGAAGGCCCGGTGCACGGCGCCGTTGTCCACCAGGATCTTCAGCTGGTCGAACWCGCGCTTGCGGTGCTCGGTGTGGGTCAGGCCCTCGGTCTTGTGCAGTTCCGGACGGCCTGCCAGTTCCCGGGCCGTGAGGCGGACCGTGGCCCATTTGCCCAGTAGCAGTTCGCCGAGGGCGGCGACGTCGACGGCGGGTGCTCCGGCTGCGGCGGCGGCCGGCGGGGCGGCAGGCGACGCGGCGGGGCGGTTGGCGAGTTCAGTCATGTCGATTCCTTCGTTGGTACTGACACTGTGGTTCTGGCGGTCGTTAATGGGTGGTGTTCGCGGGGTGGTGCTGGGGCTGCGGCCCCAGCACGGCTAAAGCGGCGGGGGTTCCCGGAGCTCTGGGGCGACGCCGACGCACAACCAGTCGGTGATCTGGCGGGCCATGGCCTCCTGGCCGGGCTTGACGGGGGAGTCGGGACTGGCCAGCCATTGTTCGCCGGCGTTCCGCACCAGGCCGATCGCGGCGTTGGGCCAGTAGCCGATGACCGCTTCCTTGCCGGGGATGGCGCGCAGCTGGTGGCGCATCGGCACGGCGATCATCTCGCTGATGGCGGCGAAGAAGTGCCCCAGGGCCC
>NZ_JBFTNO010000023.1:0-24266 GCF_056397525.1 Arthrobacter sp. 05L45_2
CTCCGGGCTGGAGATCACCGACGTCGAATCCCTGAAGGCGGCGGCTGTCCGTATCCACGAACTCAGCGGAGCGGCGGTGCTGGCCAAGGGCGGCGTGCGCCTGGCCGGGCCGGACGCCGTCGACGTCTTCTACGACGGCGAGACCCTGGAGGTCCTTTCCGCTCCGAAGGTGGGCGAAGTGGCCGTCTCCGGTGCCGGCTGCTCACTGGCCGCCGCGGTGACCGCTGAGCTGGCCAAGGGCGCGACGCCGCTGGACGCCGCGCGAACAGCCAAGGATTTCGTCACCGCGGGGATCCGGAACCGTGTGGCCTCGGGCGCGCCCTTCGACGCGCTGTGGCAGGGCGGCCCGCGCTAACTGGATGCAATGATCGCCGGAGGGAACCGGAATGGCACAGCACTTCGAGTCGGTCGAGGAATACATCGCGTCGTTTCCGGCTGACGTGCAGGAGGCGCTCCAGGAGATCCGGCGGCGCTGCCATGCCGCGGTACCGGACTCGGGCGAGACGATCAGCTACGGCATCCCGGCCCTCACGCTTGGGGGCAAATACGTCGTATATTTCGCGGCCTGGACGCACCACATCTCCGTCTACCCGGTGCCCGACGGCGACCAGGCGTTTCGCGAGTCCATCGCACCGTACCGCGCGGCGAAGGGGACGCTGAGATTTCCCCTGGCGAAACCGGTTCCGTACGAGCTGATCGAGCGGGCGGCGGCGCTGCTGGCGGCGGAACGCCGGGGCCAAACGCCCTAAGCCACCCGGCCGGGGTCCCGCGCCCGCCCCGGCCGTTTCGACGGTTCCCTGCCCACTCGACGCTCAGCAGCATCGAACCGGCAGGGAACCGTCGAACTGGGCGCAAGGCCCCGCCTAACGCGGCGGGCTCAGGAACCTGCGGCGCCGGGGTTTGCCACCCTGCCCGTGAAGAGCGGAATCCCGGTCTCGGCGTGGATGATCTCGAAGAGGAACGGCCGGTCGAAGCGGATCTCATTGATCATGGCTCCGGCGCTCCCGGGCCGGGCGTTGATCTGGGTGGCAGCAGCGGCGACTGTGCCCTTCTCCGCCACGGTGATGCTGGCGGACTGTCCTGCCGCCTGGATTGTGAGGCKGCGTTGAATCGAGTTGAAGTCCGTCTCGGTCTGCAGCATGGTCCGAAGGCCAAGGTCAGTGAAGACCTGCCGGAGGTCGAAACTGCTCTTTTGATCCCATCGCGGCAAGTAGAGCTGCGTGGGCGACGGGGTTGCTGCATCCAGGGCCGTAGCCGCGCCGGCCAGATACTGCGATCCGGTGCCGGGAGTCCCGGCGTCCGGCAACACCAGCCGCAGCACAAACCCGTCCGCGTAGGGAAGATCGGCGGCCTGCCAGCCCCGGTCGCGGGCCGACGGGACATCCTGCACGCCGGACAGTGTGGGCACGGTGACCTGACCGCCATCCGCCGTCGTGAACGGCCGATCGGCGGTCTCGGACGGGTCGAAGGGGACCTTCCAGGCCGCGGCGAAGTAGACCGCGTCGAGAACGCTGAACGCGTCCCTGCGGTCATACGTCGCGGGCGCCTTTTTGATCCGTCCGCCGGTGTTCTTGTTCACCCAGGCGTCGATCGCCGGCCTGGTGGCGGCCTCATCCTGGAAGTCCACCGGGTACACGCCGGTACCGTAGTGCCGGGCCAAAGACTGCAGATAGGCCTCACCGGTTGGCTCGCGCTTGTCCACGAACAAGGCGTTGGCGGTGTGCAGGACCGGCCGGCGCGGAGGGTTCTTTTCGTCGACGGAACCGGGGTCGCCGTCGAACGCCTCGAAGGAGGCGAGGAGCGCATTCAGGGCTTCGTCCCGGTTCTGCGTGGGCAGGCCCAGGACACGGTCCATCTCGGCCGCCGTCGCCCCGGACGCCCCGGCGCGGAGCATCGCGAGGGCAATCAATAGGCTGCCCGGCGAGCCCACCACGTTGCCGTTCCCGGCGTCGCCGCCGTTGGCGATCAGGGCGGCGCCCAGTTTCCGCGCGGACGCCCGCAGCTGGCCCAGTTCGGCCGGGTAGGCGGACTGGTTCGCCGCGACGCGTTCGACGCCGTCGGCCTTCAGCAGAGCGGGCGGCGAGGCCGCGCACGCCGTCAGGACCAGCGCCAAGCCGGTGACGGCCGCAAGCATACGTGCAGGAATCTTCTGTTTCATCGCGCCCCCAAGGCCCGCGTAGCCGCGCAAAACGACGGGGATCCGCCTTCCGTCAGTCAAGCATCGGCATCGCGCCAACGCGACCCCACCGTGGTCACGATTTGGCGCCGAATCCCGCGCTCGCCCCGGGCGTTTCGACGCTTCCCTGCCCGCTCGACGCTCCGCAGCATCGAACCGGCAGGGAACCGTCGAAACGGCACTAGGCGCCTACCGCCGCGGGATGTTCCGCAGGTTGCTGCGGGCCATGCTCACGGCCTCGCCGGCACCCCGGTTCAGCACCACCTTGGACATGGCCGTGGCGAAGCCCAGGATCTGCGCGCCCTTGATCTTCGGCGGGATCGAGAGTGCCTTCGGGTCCGTGATGAGCTCCACGAGGGACGGGCCGGGGTGCGCGAAGGCCTCCCGGTAGGCGGCCTCGATCCGGGCCGGGTCGGTGACGCGGACGGCGTGGAAGCCCAGCGCGCGGGCCACCTCGGCGTAGTTGGCGTCGGGCACGTCCACACCGAAATCGGGCAGCCCGTCCACCAGCATCTCCAGCTTGACCATCCCGAGCGTGGAGTTGTTGAAGACCACCACATTGACCGGCAGCCGGTGCGCCGCGACCGTGATCAGCTCCCCCAGCAGCATCGACAGGCCGCCGTCGCCGGAGACCGACACCACCTGCCGTCCGGGGTAGGCCAGCTGGGCGCCGATGGCGTGCGGCAGCGCGTTGGCCATGGAACCGTGCAGGTACGAGCCGATCAGCCGCCGGGTCCCCAGCGGGTTGATGTACCGGGCGGTCCACACGTTGCACATGCCTGTATCCGCGGTGAAGACCGCGTCCTCGGCGGCCACCTGGTCCAGCAGCGAGGCCGCGTAYTCSGGGTGGATCGGCTGGGTCTTTTCGACCTTGCGGGTGTACGCCCCGACGGCCTTGTTCATCAGCCGGTCGTGCTTTTTGAGCATCGCGTCGAGGAAGCGGCGGCTCTTCTTCGGCTTCAGCAACGGCATCAGCGCGGTGAGCGTGGGCAGCACGTCGCCGTGCACCGCGACGTCGACGTCGGTCCGCCGGCCAAGGTTCTGCGCGGCCCGGTCCACCTGCGCCGTCCGGGTGCCGGGAAGGAACTGGTCGTACGGGAAGTCGGTGCCGAGCAGGATCAGCAGGTCCGCGTCCTCGATCCCCTCGGCCGCGGCGCCGTAACCCAGCAGGCCGGTCATGCCGATGTCGTACGGGTTGTCGTACTGCATAAAGTCCTTGCCGCGCAGCGAGTGCCCGATCGGCGCGGCCACCAGTTCGGCCAGCGCAATCACCTCATCGTGCGCGCCCTGGACGCCGGCCCCGGCAAAGATGGCCACCTTGCCGGCGTCGTTGATGGCATCCGCCAGTTCCTGCACGCTGGCCGGGTCGGGCACCAGGGCTGCGGGCCGGAAGGCAGCGGGGGCGGGGGTTTCGGCGGTTGCCTCCAGGCCGGCGATGTCCCCCGGCAATGTGACGACGGCGACGCCGCGAAGGGCGACGGCGTGCTGGATGGCGCTGTGCATCACGCGCGGGGCCTGTTCGGCCGTGCTGATGAGTTCGGAGTACACCGAGCACTCGTTGAAGAGCCGGTCCGGGTGGGTTTCCTGGAAGAAGCTGCTGCCGATCTGCTTGCTTGGGATGTGCGAGGCGATGGCCAGCACCGGGGCGCCGGAGCGGTTCGCGTCGTACAGGCCGTTGATCAGGTGCAGGTTGCCGGGCCCGCAGGAGCCGGCGCAGACCGCGAGTTTTCCGGTCAGCTGTGCCTCGGCCGCGGCGGCGAAGGCGGCGGCTTCCTCGTGCCGGACGTGGATCCAGTCGATTCCGCCCTTCGCGGCGCCGCCGGTTTTCCGGACGGCGTCCACGATCGGGTTGAGGCTGTCGCCCACAATCCCGTAAATCCGCTGCACGCCGGCAGCCTGGAGTTGTTCGACAAGCTGGGTGGCAAGTTCCTTGGCCATGAGTGCACGCTCCCGCGGGATGGATCGACGAGCTGACACTGGCCACAATAGTCGCCCCAGCTCCAGCCACGCCCGGAGAGTGCCCCGGAGGCACCGCCGGAGCTCCGGCGCCGGTCAGTGTCAGTTCCCGGAGTGGGCCTGCAGGAAGGAGTAGACCTCGGTCTCATCCACGCCGGGGAAGGCGCCCGGGGGCATCGCGGCGAGCAGGTGCGAGTGGGCGCGGGCCGAGGGCCAGGCGTTTCCCGCCCACTCGGTGGCTAGCGCGGCCGGCGGGCGTTTGCAGCAGCTCTCGTCCGGGCAGGTGGATTTGGACCGTTCGGTGGTTTCCCGGCCGCGGAACCACTTCACCTGCGCGTAGGGGACCCCCACGGAGAGGGAGAACTCCCCGTTCGCGGACCGTTCCGTGCGGGCCGTGCACCAGTAGGTTCCGGCCGGGGTGTCCGTGTACTGGTTGTAGGCGCTGAACTTATCCGGTACGTCGAACACCACCCGCGACGTCCAGTTCCGGCACGACGGCTGGCCCTCGATGGCGCCGGTGTGGTCCTGCGGGAACGTTACGCCGTCGTTCTCATAAGCCTTGTAGATGATCCCGCTTTTGTGCGTCTTCTGGAAGTGCGTGCGCAGGTCCAGGTGCTGCGTGGCGAGGTTGGTGAACCGGTGCGCCGCGGTCTCGTAGGACACGGCGAACGCGTCCCGAAGATCCTCCACTGCGATTTCCTTGGCCTGCTTGGCGCGCTGCAGGAATTCCACGGTGGCTTGTTCCGGGAGCAGGAGGGCCGCGGCAAAGTAGTTGGTGGCCACCCGCTGCATCAGGAAGTCGCCATAGTTGGTGGGCGTCTGGTGTCCCAGGACGTAGTGGCCCAGGGCCTGAAGGAGCACCGAACGGGGGTCGTGGTCGCTCCGGGCGTTCTGCGTGAGGTAAATCCGGCGGTTCTTCAGGTCCGTCACAGAGCGGGTGGAGTGCGGCAGGTCGCCGACGTGGTGCAGGCTGAACCCGAGGTGGCCGGCGATGTCCGCGATGACGTGATGGGACAGCGGCCCGCTGGTGTGGCCCACGGATGCCAGGACCTTCTGCGCCTCCGCCTCGTACTCCGGGAAGTAGTTATTCCGTTCCCGCATCATGGCCCGCAGCTCCCCGTTGGCCCGGCGGGCCTCCTCCGGGGTGGCCACCTGCTCATTCAGCCGGCGCTCCAGCTCATGCTGCAGCCCCACCATGGACTCCAGCACATCCATGGGGAGCCGCGAGCTGATGCGGATTTTCGGCAGGTTCAAGGACTCGTACAGCGGGCTGCGCTGGTAGCGTTCCAGCTCGATCTCAAGGGCCGCCCGTCGGTTCGGCGGCTCCGCGCCCAGCAGCTCGTCGATGGTGACCCCCAAGGCGGCCGCGAGCTGCTGAAGCAGGCCCAGCTTGGGTTCACGCCTGCCGTTTTCGATCAGGCTCAGCTGGCTCGGGGCGGTCCCGACGGCGGCGCTGAGGTCATCGAGCGTGAGCCCGGCCGCTTTGCGCAGGTGCCGGACGCGGCGGCCCATGCTGATGACATCGACCTCCGGATCGGCGGGGTGGGACGCGGGCACGGCCTGTCGGCTCCAGCTGCTGGGATGCATTTTTTGAGAATACGGGAAGAAGTGCGTTTCTTTCCAGACTTTCCCACTAGAAAGCCCCTTGAAAGTGCAGAAAAGTAGATCTCACGGAAAGATTCACCGCCCGGATCAACCGGCAGGAACCCGCAGAGACGCGGCCCTGCCGGCCGGACCCACCAAGGAGACAAAGATGACTGCAGCATTTGAGCCCACCCAGCAGACGCCCGAAGAGCAGGCCGCCGCCCTGGAGCTCGAGTGGGCCGCCAACCCGCGCTGGGAAGGTGTCACCCGGGATTACTCAGCCTCCGACGTCGTCCGCCTCCGCGGCCGTGTCTCCGAGGAACACACCTTGGCCCGCCGCGGCTCCGAGAAACTGTGGAAGCAGCTCACCGAGGAGCAGAAGGACGGCCGGTACACCAACGCCCTTGGCGCCCTGACCGGAAACCAGGCCGTGCAGCAGGTAAAGGCCGGCCTCCGCGCCATCTACCTCTCCGGCTGGCAGGTCGCCGCGGACGCCAACAACTCCGGCCACACCTACCCGGACCAGTCGCTCTACCCGGCCAACTCGGTCCCCACCGTGGTCCGCCGCATCAACAACGCCCTGCTCCGCGCGGACCAGATCGAGTTCTCTGAGGGTATCCAGACGGTCGAGGACTGGATGGTGCCGATCGTTGCCGACGCCGAGGCCGGCTTCGGCGGCCCGCTGAACGCCTACGAGCTGATGAAGTCCATGATCCAGGCCGGCGCCTCGGGCGTGCACTGGGAGGACCAGCTCGCCTCGGAAAAGAAGTGCGGCCACCTCGGCGGCAAGGTCCTGATCCCCACCCAGCAGCACATCCGGACGCTGAATGCCGCCCGGCTGGCGGCCGACGTCGCCGGCACCCCGTCGGTCATCATCGCCCGCACCGACGCCGAGGCAGCCACCCTGATTACCTCCGATGTCGACGAGCGCGACCAGGAATTCATCACGGGTGAACGCACCCCTGAGGGCTTCTACAAGGTCCGCAACGGGATTGAACCCTGCATCGCCCGGGCCAAGGCCTACGCCCCGTATTCGGACCTCATCTGGATGGAAACCGGGACCCCGGACCTGGAACTGGCCCGGAAGTTTGCCGAATCGGTCAAGGCCGAGTTCCCGGACCAGATGCTCTCCTACAACTGCTCGCCGTCGTTCAACTGGCGCAAGCACCTCGACGACGCGACCATCGCGAAGTTCCAGCGCGAACTCGGCGCCATGGGCTTCACGTTCCAGTTCATCACCCTGGCCGGCTTCCACGCCCTGAACTACTCAATGTTCGACCTCGCCCACAGTTACGCCCGGGAAGGCATGAGCGCCTATGTTGAGTTGCAGGAAAAGGAATTCGCCTCCGAAGCCCGCGGCTACACCGCCACCAAGCACCAGCGCGAAGTCGGCACCGGCTACTTCGACGACATCGCCACCGCGCTCAACCCGAACGCATCCACCTTGGCCCTCGTGGGATCCACAGAAGAAGGCCAGTTCCACTAATCCCCGCCCACAGCCTTTCCCGCCAGTTGCCCTATCACTTTTGGTCCTCATCGGCCGCCTTTGGGGACCAAAAGTGATAGGGCAACGGCGGACTTTCAAGGAGCAACTCCCATGAACAGCTTCACTGACAACTTCACCATCAACGGGGTTACGTTGACCGCGCAGCCCATCTGCCGGCAGAACGAGGTCCTGACCCCGGACGCCCTGGCCTTTGTTGCCAAGCTTCACAAGGCGACGGCGGAGCGCCGGCAGGAGCTGCTGCTGGCCCGGCAGGAACGCCGCCAGCAGATCGGCAAGGGCCAGGACCCGCATTTCCTGCCCGAGACCGAGGCCATCCGCAACGACCCGCAGTGGCGCGTCGCTCCCCCGGCGCCCGGGCTGACGGACCGCCGCGTGGAAATCACCGGCCCGGTGGATAAGAAGATGACCATCAACGCGCTGAACTCCGGCGCCAAGGTGTGGCTCGCGGACATGGAGGACTCCTCCACCCCGTCGTGGCGCAACGTCATCCAGGGTCAGCTGAACCTGTCCGACGCGCTGGAACGCCGCATCGACTTCACCTCGCCCGAGGGCAAGGAGTACAAGCTGCGCGGCGCCGAGGAGCTGCCCACCATTGTTGTCCGTCCCCGCGGCTGGCACTTGCCGGAGAAGCACATGCTCATCGACGGGACCCCGGTGGCCGGCGGCATCGTGGACTTCGGCCTCTACTTCTTCCACAACGCCCGCCGCCTGATCGCCCAGGGCAAGGGCCCGTACTTCTACCTGCCGAAGATCGAGAACCACCTCGAGGCCCGGCTCTGGAACGACATCTTCGTCCTCGCTCAGGACCTGCTGGGCATCCCGCAGGGCACCATCCGTGCCACGGTGCTCATCGAGACCATCACCGCGGCGTTCGAGATGGAGGAGATCCTCTACGAACTGCGCGAGCACGCCGCAGGCCTGAACGCCGGCCGCTGGGACTACATCTTCTCGCTGATCAAGAACTTCCGGACCCGGGGACCCCGGTTCGTCCTCCCGGACCGCGGCCAGGTCACCATGACGCAGCCGTTTATGCGCGCCTACACCGAACAGCTGGTCCGGGCCTGCCACAAGCGCGGCGCCATGGCGATCGGCGGGATGGCCGCGGCCGTCCCCAACCGCAAGGACGAGGAAGCCAACGCCATTGCGTTCGAGAAGGTGCGTGCGGACAAGACCCGTGAGGCGGCCGACGGCTTCGACGGCTCCTGGGTGGCGCACCCGGACCTGGTGCCGGTGTGCCGTGAGGTGTTCGACGGCGTCCTCGGCGGCCGCCCGAACCAGCTGGACCGCCTCCGCGAGGAAGTCACCCCCGATGACCGTGCGCTGATCGACATCGCCTCCACCACCGGAACGATCACCGAGCAGGGCGTGCGGAACAACATCGAGGTGGGCATCCGCTACATCGAGTCGTGGCTGCGCGGCAACGGTGCGGTCGCCATCCACAACCTGATGGAGGACGCCGCCACCGCGGAGATCTCCCGTTCGCAGCTGTGGCAGTGGATCTTCTCCCGCGCCATCACCGACGCCGGCGATGTCATTACCCGCGAGTGGGTGGAGGACATGCTGGACGAGGAGTTCGTGAAGCTGGAACGCTTCGAAGGCGACCGTTTCGCCGATGCCAGGGACATCTTTGAGGAGGTCACGCTCGGCAACGAGTTCCCCGCCTTCCTGACCCTGCCGGCTTACGACCGCTTCCTGCACGAGGCCCGCGACGGCGCCGCCACCGCCATCAGCGGCGCGGACCTCGTAGCCGTCTAACCCCGGACAGGCCCGGAGACCGCCGCGCGGTATCCGGGTCCRCCGACCCCGGCTTCCGTCCGCCGGGCCGCCACGCCCTTCGCAACAGGCTCCCCGAGATCCGGGGCGGCGGCCCGGCAACGGAATACCTTCCCGAGCACCCGACAACGGCGTCGAACGGACACCTGAGGCCCATGTTTTCCAGGAAACATGGGCCTCAGGTGTTGTGCTGAAGCGGCGGGCGGCTGTCAGTGCGGCTTCGGGACGTGGCGCAGCGAGAGCGCGCAGCCAACAATGAACAGCGTCACCGAGCCCAGGATCATTAGCAGGGGCCCGGTCCACGAGTCCGAGATGCCGTGCACGTAACCGAGCAGGGTGGGCGCCACGGCGCCGACGCAGTAGCCCGCGCCCTGGACGACGGCGGACATCCGCCCCGCGGAGACCTGGTCCCGGGCCAGCCGGATGATGGCGATGAAGATCAAGGTGATGCCGCCGCCCTGGGCCACTCCGCCGAAGGAGGACCACAACCACCAGAGCCCGGGGGCCAGCAGGAGGCCCAGCGGCACGGTCAGCCAGAGCGCCCCCAGGGTGAGCCCCACCGTCGTCGTGCTGGCGAAGCGCGCCGYCAGGGGGACCCCCAGGCCGCCGGCGATTGCCAGGATCTGGAACAGCGAGGACCCGGCCCCGGCCGCCGAGGGCGCCAAGCCCAATTCGTCGGCCAGCAGGCTGGGCAGCCACGCGGTGACGCCGTAGTAGGAGAAGGCCTGGCCGGCGAAGCCAGCGGTCAGGGCCACGGTGATCCAGCGCGACGCCGGCGGCCGGGCCGCGCGGGTCGGGTCGGAGCCCGGGACGGCGCGGGGCCGGTAGGCGTCGGCGCCTGCCGCCGGGATCCACACAGCCGCGGCCGCGAGCGCGAACACGGCGCAGGCCGCGATGGCAGGACGCCACCCCAGYAGTTCCGCCAACGGTGCGGTGATCATGGACGTGGCAAAGGAACCAATGTTCAGGGTCGCCGTGTAGGTGCCCATGGCCGCGCCCTGTTTGGCCGGGCTGAAGTCCCGCCGGATGATCAGCGGGACCAYGATGTTGCCGATGGTGATGGCGACGCCCAGGATCACGGTGCCGAGCATCACGAGCGCCCCGCCGCCCGAGGAGCGCACAATGACGCCGGCCAGCACACCCAGCAAGGTCAGGGTGATGGCGAACTCCGGGCCCAGCTTCCGGCCCGTCAGCGAGGCCAGCGGCGCCGCGAGCGCGAAGCAGAGCACCGGGATGCCGGTCAGGAAACCGATTTCGACCGGCGAGAACCCCAGGTCCCGCTGCATGTCGCCCACCACGGGGGCGACCGCCACAAACGGGCCGCGCATGTTCAGGGCGATCAGGCCGATCGCGATCATCAGGAGCCCGCCGCGCGGGATCCGCGCCAGGGCGCTCACCGGGCTAGCCCCGCGGCCCCGGCGGCCCGGCAGAAATATGTTTTCATCAGTCCCATTGCTATCACGGCCGGCCCGGGCCCCTGCCGCGGCCGCCGTATGTGACGCCCCCCGCAGATCCCCCGGCCGACGCCCCGGTAACCACCGTTAACCACCGGCCGGATCAGCCGGTTGCCTGCAGGGTCGCTTCGATAACGGCGGGCGAGAGCACATGCTGGGTGACCATCTGGCTGGCCCCCAGGATGGCTGCCCGGTCGCCGGCGACGGAAAGGCCGATGCGCAGGTGCGTGGTGGCCAGGGGCAGCGAGCGCCGGTACACCACCTCGCGGACGCCGGCCATAAGGTGCTCCCCGGCCTGGCCGAGGCTGCCGCCCAGGACGATCACTGACGGGTTCAGCAGGTTCACGACCGTTGCGAGGACGTCGCCCAGGTCCCGTCCGRCCTGCCGCAGCGCCTGGGTGGCCTGCAGGTTGCCGGCGGCCACCAGCCGCAGGACGTCGCCGCCGTCGTGCGCCTCAAGGCCTTGCTCCACGAGCGCGCGGGCCACCGCCGGGCCGGAGGCGAGCGCTTCGAGGCAGCCGTAATTGCCGCACCGGCATTGCACCTGGTCACCCCGCGGTACACGCACGTGGCCGAGGTCCCCGGCCGTTCCGTTGGCTCCGCGCTGGAGCTCCCCGCTGCTGATGATGCCGGCGCCGATGCCGGTGGCGACCTTGACGAACAGGAAGTTCTCATCGCCGGGCCAGTGGGCCGTTTGCTCGCCCAGCGCCATGATGTTCACGTCGTTATCGACAAGGACGGGGACGGGCAGGGAGCGCTGGACGTGGCTGACGACGTCGTGCCCGTCCCAGCCGGGCATGATCGGCGGTTTCACGGGTTTACCGGTGGCGTGTTCGACCGGTCCGGGCAGGCCGATCCCGACGCCGGCGAGGTCTTTTTTGCTCCGGCCGGCCCGGCCGAGCAGCTTGAGGCCCTCGTCGATGACCCGGTCGAGGACTACGGCGGGGCCGTCTGCGACGTCCTGCTTGAGCCGGCGTTCAGCCAGCACCGTCCCGTTCAGGTCCGTCACGGCAATGATCACGTGGGTGGCGCCGACGTCGACCGCAAGGACGGAGCGGGCGGCAGGGTTGAAGGCAAAGCGCGACGGCGGCCTGCCGCCGCTGGAGCTGGCCTCCCCGGCGGGGCCGACCAGTCCGGAGAGCATCAGTGCCTCGATCCGGGAGGCGATGGTGGACCGCGCCAGCCCCGTGGTGAGGGCCAGCTCGGCGCGGGTCCTGGCCTTGCCGTCGCGCAGGATCTGGAAAAGGTCACCGGCGCGGGACAGGCTTCCGCCGGCCTCCGGGGCTGCGGAGTCGGTGCCGGTAATCGTACTCATGAGTAAGTGATAGCACGAAGGCCTTCTTCATGTCACACCGAAATAAGATTGCAACGAAGTTTTCAACTTTTGCTTGACGTTCGACATAAGTCCCTCTAGCTTGAGTGTGAGCCAGGTCACCGGAGCTGCGGCGGGATGCCGCAGCCGGGCCTGGGATGACAAAGGGGTTATGAACGTGGCGAGCCAAGCACAGGCGGCAACAGAGCTGCTGGGCGTCGGGATCATCGGGGCCGGGCCCGTGACCCAGGCCATTCATCTGCCGTCCTTGGCGCGGCTGGAGGACATCCTCGCCGTCCGGCATGTGATGGACGTCGATCCCGCAGTGGCCGAATCCGTCGCAGCCCGGGTCGGCGCCCGCTTCAGCACCAGCACTGCGGAGCTCCTCGCCGATCCTGCCGTGGACGTCGTCGCCGTCTGCAGCCCGCACCAGTTTCACGCCCAGCAGGTCATCGACGCCTGCCGGGCCGGCAAGAAGGCCGTCCTCTGCGAAAAGCCCTTCGCCATGAGCGGGCAAGAGGCGGCGGCGATTCTCGCGGTGTCGGCCGAAACCGGAGTTCCGGTGATCGTTGGCGCCATGCACACCTTCGATCCGGCCTGGCTGGCAGCGGAAGCAGCCTGGGGTTCGCTCCCGGAACAGGTACACACCATCCGGTCCTCCATCGTCCTGCCGCCCAACCCCCGCTTCGAGGACTTCGCAACCGAGGTGGTGGGCCGCACTCCCCCGCCGGCCGCTCCCGCGCAAGCCGGCCCGGCGTCCGGCTCCGAGGCCGCGCTCGAGGCGGCGCAAGCGATGCTCTCCGGCGGGGTTATGGGCCTCGCCATCCACGATCTCCCCCTGGTCCGGCGCTTCAGCCCTCACTTCGCGGACGTCAAAGTCCTCCATGCCGAGACCCTGGCGCCCTTCGGCTACGTCATCTCCCTGCAAGCCGGCACCACCGTCATCGAACTGCGGGCGGCCATGAACCAGACCTGGGAGCCGGACTGGACCTTCGAGGCCATCGGCGATGACGCCGCCCTGAGCATCACGTTCACCCCGTCCTACGTCCACGCCGGATCCGCAACGGCCCGGATCCACACCCGGGCGGGGACCACCGTGCTCGGCCCCTACAGCCACAACGGTTACGAGGGCGAGTGGCGCCGGCTTGCCGCCATCGCCCGCGGCACCGCCCCGGCGCCCGAGCCGGGCAGCCTGCGCGATGATCTCGACTTCGCGCTCGCCATCGCGGATGCGGCCGCCGGCATGGCCTCCCCCGCAGCCACCGCCTACGCGGAGGCGCGGGCATGAGCGCCCGGCTCAGCGTCGGGCAGGAGCCCGGCGTCGCGGACACCGTGGCGGCCGCCCTCGCCTCCCTTCCCGTCTCCTTCGGCCCCGCCGCCGGGCCGGCCGACGTCGTTGCCGTTTCCGGCGACGCCGGGTGGACCAGCCGCGCCACGGCCGCGGTCCGCGGCGGAGCCCGCGGCGTCGTCGTCGTCGAACCAGCCGCCGAAGACCCCGCGGCGCTGGCCGCAGCCGCCGCCGACAGGGGCGCCGCCGTCGCCCTGGATCATGGCTGGGCGTCGAACCCGGTGCTTGCCGGTCCGGGCGCCGCCGCCGTCGGCGCCCTTTCCGGGGCCGTAGCCGACGCCGTGCTGTGCGACTCCGTGGCATACGCCGCCCCCGGAACAGCACCGGAGAACCTGCTGACCCGCCATTTGTGCGCCCTGGCCGCCTGCGGCGTGGAGCTGTCCGCCCACCGGGTCGTCCGGATGGACTCCCGCGGCTACCTGGTGATGGCCCGGCTCCCGGACGGCGCCCCGGCCGCGCTGCAAGGAACCACGACGTCGGCGCTGCCGCACACCGCCACGGTGTCGGTCCTCACCCGGACCGGCCGGACCGACGTCACCCTGCCGGACGCGGCCGCCGCGTGGCCCGCAGAGATCCGCGTGGTCACCCCGGACGGTGCCGCGACCCTTCCCACCCGCTTCGAATCGGCCCACCGCCGCAGCTGGATCCGGCTCCACGCCGCAGTTCAGACCGGCGCCGGGCTGGATGACCTGGAGCGCTTCGCCCCCGTGGCGGCGCTCATCAGGGACCTTCACGGCTGACCCGTTCTGCCCGCAGCACCCCGCACCACCAGCACCAGCACCAACTTCCGTATCAACTCACCGTCGAGAAGACCGGGCCCCGCGGCCCGGTCACGAAAGGAAATTATCGTGACGAACAAGTCCTCCCTAACCTCCTCAGCCTTCTCCCGCCGGGGCTTCCTGGGCTTCGCCGCAGCAGCGGCCAGCGCACCGCTCCTGGCAGCCTGCGGCGGCGGCTCCGCCTCCCAAGGCGCGGGTGGCGGCGGCGCCATCAAGTTCTGGGACATGCCGTGGGCAACCCCCGCCTACAACGATGCCGCCAAGAAACTCGCGGAGGGCTTCTCCGGGGCCAACAGCAAGGCCAGCTACCAGATCATCCAGTGGAACAACTTCTACCAAACCTTCTCCTCGGCCATCGCGTCCAAGACCGGACCGGCCGTCTCCACCGGCGGCGGCTTCCAGGCCTTCCAGTTCGAGCAGCAGGGACAGATCGCGTACGCCGACAAGGTCATCAGCACCCTCAAGAGCAACGGCACCTTCGATGATTTCCTGCCCGGGGTGCTGGATCCGTTCAAGACCGACAAGGGCTACGTCGCCGTCCCCTGGCAGCTGGACATGCGCGTCTTCTGGTACCGCAAGTCGCTGTTCGAGAAGGCCAACGTCGCACTGCCCACGGACTGGCCCTCCCTGCTGGAGGCCGGAAAGGCCCTCAAGAAGCTCGGCGCGTTTGGATTCACCACCGGTGCCGGTGCGGGTAACAACTACGGCAACCACTCGATGATCATGATGATGGTGAACAACGGCGGCGGCGTGTTCAATAAGGAAGGCCAGCTGGACCTCCTTAACGACCGCAACGTCGAGGCCATCGAATTCGTCCTGGAACTCGTCTCCAACGGCATCGTCGATCCCGCGGCCGTCAGCTACACCACAGACAACATGTCCGCCCAGTGGAAGGACGGCAAGGCCGGCTACGGCCTGTTCCAGGTCAACGTGCCGCAGCGCGTCGGCGATACCTCCGGGGACCTGCTGGTGGCGGACCCCATCACCGGCCCGCACGGGGACAAGGCCACCATCGTGTTCCCGAACAACATCATGATGTACAAGAACACTCCGTCCCAGGAGGCCTCCGAAGCGTTCCTCGTCTACTACCTGGGCCAGCTGAAGCAACTCTGGAGCCAGAAGCTGATGTCCGCGCTGCCGGTCTTCAAGTCGATCACGCAGATCCCCGAGTTTGCCAATGACCCCAACAACGTCAAGATCGTCAAGGACTGGCAGCCCATCGCCAAGACCTTCGCGTCCCAGGGCTCCACCCTCAACGCCAACCTCGCGGCCCTGGACGGCGGCCAGGCCCTGAACCAGTTCAGCCAGACCATCCTGACCGGCAAGTCGGACGCCAAGACCGCGCTGCAGACCTTCCAGTCCGGCCTCGAATCGGTCCTCAAGAAGTAGCGGCGCCGGCCATGACAACCACCACCACCGCCACCTCGGGCCTGGCCCGGGCCCGCCGGGGACTCGCCCCCAGCGGCTCGGGAGCCTCGCCCGGAAAGCGCAAGAGCAAGCTCACGGCGCAGACCACCCGGACCTTCTTCTGGCTGCTGATCCCCTCGGTGGTCCTGCTGGTCCTGATCCACGGCTATCCGCTGATCTACGCGGCCATCCAGGCCACCCACGACGGGGACCTGCTCCAGGCCGGAAACTTCGTCGGCACGGACAACTTCGCCACCGTGCTGTCCTCGCCCGCCTTCTGGAAAGCCGCACAGTTCACCCTGTGGTTCACCATCGTCGGAGTGTTCGGGTCGTGGCTGGTGGGACTGGGCCTGGCCCTGCTCCTGCGCACCAGGATCCCGGCCGGCGGTACTTTCAAGGTCCTGCTGCTGCTGCCGTGGGTGGTGCCGATCGTGGTCTCCTCCACAGCCTGGAACTGGCTCGTCGCCACCCCGGACAGCCTGCTTCCGAGCATGTTCCGCAACCTTGGCATGGGCACCCCGTTATTCCTGGCGGATCCCACGCTCGCTGCCGGGACGGTGATGGTCTTCAAGGTCTGGGTCAGCTTCCCGTTCATGATGATGATGACCTCCGCGGCGCTGGCCTCCGTCGATACGACCGTCTACGAGGCCGCCAGCATGGACGGCGCCTCGCGGTGGCAGCAGTTCACCCAGATCACGCTGCCGCTGATCGCCCGCTCCACGTACATCTCATGGATCCTCATGACGATCTTCTGTGTCAACGATTTCCCCACGATCTACCTGCTGACCGGCRGCGGACCGGTTAGCGCCACCACGTCGCTGGTGGTCCTGGCCTACCGCACCGTCTTCCAGGACTTCGCTACCGGACCCGGTGTGGCCATCGCCTTCCTGATGACCATGACCCTGGTGGTCATCTCCGTCCTCCTGTACCGCCAGATCCGAAAGTCGAGCGTCGAATAATGAGCGCAGTTCTCCACGCCCATCCCCAGACCGGCGCCATCAGCGGGTCCAGCGAAGCAGGCAAACCACGCGAGGCCCTCTCCGAGGCGGGGCAGCGCGGCCGGTGGTGGCGCTTCGTCCTGATCCTGATCATCACGGCCATAGTGCTGGTCCCCATCATGGTCACCGTGATCCTGGCCTTCACCCCGGGAGCGCACAGCACCGCCACCGGTCCCACCTTCGAGAACATCGCGAATGTTTTCTCCGGAACACTGGCCGCAACCTGGCTGCAGAACAGCCTGATCACCACCCTGTCCACCGTGGTGGTCTCCGTGGCCGTGGCAGCACCCGCCGGCTACGTCCTCTCCCGTGGCCGGAGCAGGGCCGTCTCCGGCTACTCACTCCTGTTGTTCGTGATGCAGTCCCTGCCGATCATCACCTCCGTGGTGCCGCTCTTCATCCTCTTCGCCGGGATGGGGCTGGTGGACAACCTGCTGGGCATCACCATCATCTACGTCGGGTCCACCATGACCGTGGCCACCTGGATGATGGCGGCCTACTTCGACTCGATCCCCGTCAGCCTCGAAGAAGCCTCCTGGATCGACGGCTGCTCGGTCTTCGGGTCGTTCACCAAGGTGGTGCTCCGCAACAGCCTGCCCGGCGTCCTGTCCACCGCGATCTTCGCCTTCCTGCTGGCCTGGAACGACTACCTTGTGGCCATCGTGTTCCTGCGGTCCAATGAGATCTTCACCCTGCCCATGGGCGTGCAGTCGTTCTTCCAGCAGAATGCCACCGACTGGACCTCCGTGATGGCGCTGGCCGTGATCATGATGCTCCCGCCGATCATCGTCTTCGCCACCCTGAACAAATACTTCAGTGTGGGCGGCATTGGCGGTTCCCTCGCAGGCCGCTAGCCGCCCCTCCAGACCACCCACCACCCCGCAAAGGAATCCCATGTCGTACTCCCTCCAGCTGTACACGCTCCGCAACGCCGTCGCCGAGGACCTGCCCGGCACCATCAGGAAGGTCAAGGRGGTCGGCTTCACCCAGGTCGAGCCCTACAACTTCGTGGCCACGGCGGCCGAACTCGGCGCCGCCCTGGCCGAGAACGGCCTGACGGCCCCGACCGGCCACGCGCCGCTGCTGAGCCAGGACCAGGACCAGATCTTCACCGCCGCCAAGGACCTGGGCATCGCCACCGTCATCGACCCGTACCTGCCCGCCGAGCACTGGCAGACCGCCGGGGACATCCAGTCCACCGCAGCCAAGCTCAACGCCGCGGCCAAAAAAGGCGCCAAGTACGGCATCCGGGTGGGCTACCACAACCACGCCTGGGAACTTGAATCCAGCGTGGAGGGCCAGACCGCACTTGAATACTTCGCCGGGCTGCTGGATCCCGAGGTTGTCCTGGAAGTGGACACCTACTGGGCGGCCGTCGGCGGCCAGGACCCCGCCGGGCTGCTCGAACGGCTCGGCGACCGGGTCAAGTTCATCCACATCAAGGACGGCCCGCTGACCACGGACACCAAGGCTCAGCTGCCGGCCGGCCAGGGCAAGATCGCCGTCTGGGACGTCATCGGCGCCGCGCAGTCACTGGAGGTCGGCGTCGTCGAATTCGACGACTACTCGGGGGACATCTTCGACGGAATAGCCCAGTCCCTGGCCTACCTCAAGGCCGGCTCGGCGAGCGCGCAGGGCGTGAACGCATGAGCGCGGCGTCCGGGACCGGCCGCGGACCGGTCGGCGTCGCCGTCATCGGCGCCGGCAACATCAGCAAGCAGTATCTGGACAACCTGACGGTCTTCCCCGACCTCAAGGTCCACGTCATTGCGGACCTCTTCGAGGACGCTGCCGCCGCCCGCGCCCAGGAATACGGCATTGCCCAGTCCGGCGGCGTCGATGCGGCCCTGAACCATCCCGACGTCGAGATCATCGTGAACCTGACCATCCCCGCCGCCCACGTGGAGGTCGCCACTGCCGCGGTCAACGCCGGCAAGCATGTCTGGACGGAGAAGCCGTTCTCGCTGGACCGCGAATCCGGGCTCGGGCTGCTGAAGGCGGCCGACGCCGCCGGCCTCCGTCTCGGCACCGCGCCGGACACGTTCCTCGGCGCCGGCCTGCAGACCGCACGCCGGCTCATCGAACGGGGCGACATCGGCACCCCGCTGACCGCCATGACCACCTTCCAGACCCCCGGTCCCGAATCCTGGCACCCGAATCCGGCCTTCCTGTTCCAGCACGGCGCAGGTCCCCTGTTCGACATGGGCCCCTACTACCTCACCGCGCTGGTTCAGACGTTCGGCTCTGTCCGGCGGGTTGCGGCGATTGGCTCCAAAGCCAAGGACGTCCGGGTGATCGGATCCGGGGCCAAAGCCGGGGAAGAGTTCACGGTCGAGGTTCCCACCCACGTGTCGGCCATGGCCCAGTTCGAAAGCGGAGCCTCCTCGCACAGCGTCTTTTCCTTCGAGTCCCCGCGGCAGCGCATGGGCTTCGTGGAGATCACCGGCACCGAGGCCACCCTCTCCCTGCCGGACCCGAACTACTTCGACGGCGATGTGCGGCTCTGGCGCGCCGGGGATGAGGACTGGACCGTTGTGCCCGCCACTGGCCCCGCCAACGGCCGCGGCATGGGCGTGCTGGACATGGCCCGCTCGATCCGCGCCGGGGTCCCGCACCGCGCCACCGGAGACCTCGCCTACCACGTCCTGGACACGATGGTCTCGATCTCCGAGTCGATCGGCTCCGGGGCCTTCGTCGACGTGGACAGCACCGCCCCCGTCTCCGCAGCCCTCCCCGAGGACTGGGACCCCACCGCCTCCACCCTCTAGGACACGCTATGACCTTCCAGGAAAACCCGGCCGGCCACGGGGCCGAGGACCCGGGCCACCCCACACCCCTCGGGGTGGCGATGATCGGCTACGCCTTTATGGGGAAAGCACATTCGAACGCCTGGCGGAATGTTGCCAGCTACTTCGACGTGCCGGCCTTCGAACGCCGGGTCCTGGTGGGCCGGGACCCGGCCGGGGTGGCTGCCGCGGCCGCCCAGTACGGGTGGGCCGAGTCCGCCACGGACTGGCGCGAGGTGATCGCGCGGGACGACATCCAGATCGTGGACATCTGCGCTCCGGGCTGGATGCACGCCGAAATCGCGATCGCAGCGCTGGCGGCCGGCAAGCACGTCCTGGTGGAGAAACCGCTGGCCAACACCCTCGCCGAGGCCGAAGCGATGGCGGAGGCGGCCCGGAGCGCCCGCGGCCGCGGGGTGCAGTCCATGATCGGCTTCAACTACCGCCGGGTCCCGGCGCTGGCCGTCGCCCGCGAGCTGATCGCCGAGGGCCGCCTCGGTACCGTCCGGCACGTCCGGGCAGCCTACCTTCAGGACTGGCTGGTGGACCCGGAGTCGCCCATGACGTGGCGGCTGAACAAGGAGACCGCCGGGTCGGGCGCCCTCGGGGACATCGCCTCCCACGCCATCGACCAGGTCCTGTTCCTGCTGGGCGACCAGGTCACCGAGGTCTCTGGCCGGCTGCACACCTTCACCACCTCCCGGCCGGGCCCGGACGGCCCGGAGGAAGTCACCGTCGACGACGCAGCCTGGGCCACCCTGGCCCTGGCCTCCGGGGCCATCGCCTCGGTGGAGGTCTCCCGGGTGGCCTCGGGCCAAAAGAACGCCCTCAAGCTGGAGATTTACGGCAGTAAAGGCTCCATCCTGTTCGACCTGGAAGCCCTGAACGAGCTCGGATTCCTGGACGCAACCCTTCCCGTCCGGGAGCAGGGTTTCCGCCGCATCCTGGTCAGCGAGCCCGAGCACCCCTACATTAGGGCATGGTGGCCGCAGGGACACACGATCGGCTGGGAACACTCCTTCACCAACGAAATCCGCGACTTCCTCGTGGCCGTCGACGGCGGCACCCCGCCGTCGCCGTCGTTCGAGGACGGACTCAGCGTCCAGCGCGTCCTGGCCGCCGTCGAGGAAAGCGCAGCCGCCAAAAGCTCCACCATCCAACTCACCACCCCGCCCGCCGTCACCACTACGCCCGCCGCCGCCCCCGAAGGAGCCTGATATGCCCCGCCCGTACACCCTGTTCACCGGCCAGTGGGCCGACCTTCCGTTCGAGGAAGTCGCCCGTCTGGCCTCCGGCTGGGGCTACGACGGTTTGGAAATCGCCGTCTCCGGGGACCACCTGGACGCCTGGCGCTGGGACGAACCGGGCTATGTGGACTCCAAACTCGCGGTCCTGGAGAAGTACAACCTCAAAGTCTGGGCCATCTCCAACCATCTCAAGGGCCAGGCGGTCTGCGATGACCCGATCGATTTCCGGCACGAGGCCATCGTGGGGGCCAAAGTGTGGGGCGACGGTGACCCCGAGGGCGTCAGGCAGCGCGCCGCCGAGGAGATGAAACACACCGCCCGGCTCGCCAAAGCGCTCGGCGTGGACACCGTGGTGGGTTTCACCGGCTCCTCCATCTGGCAATATGTCGCGATGTTCCCGCCGGTCCCGGAGAAGATGATCGACGCCGGCTACCAGGACTTCGCCGACCGGTGGAACCCCATCCTGGACGTCTTCGACGACTGCGGGGTCCGCTTCGCCCACGAGGTGCACCCCAGCGAAATCGCCTATGACTACTGGACCACCGTCCGCACCCTCGAGGCCATCGGACACCGCGAAGCATTTGGCCTCAACTGGGATCCCTCGCACTTTATGTGGCAGGGCATCGACCCCGTCTCCTTCATCTGGGATTTCAAGGACCGGATCTACCACGTGGACTGCAAGGACACGAAGCTGCGCCCCACCGGCCGGAACACCGTCCTGGGCTCGCACCTGCCCTGGGGCGACCCCCGCCGCGGCTGGGATTTCGTCTCCGCGGGCCGGGGCGACGTGCCCTGGGAATCCTCGTTCCGCGCCCTGGCCGCGATCGGCTACACCGG
The DNA here is from genome assembly GCF_056397525.1 of Arthrobacter sp. 05L45_2. Classification (NCBI taxonomy): domain Bacteria; kingdom Bacillati; phylum Actinomycetota; class Actinomycetes; order Micrococcales; family Micrococcaceae; genus Arthrobacter; species Arthrobacter sp. 05L45_2. Next base: position 21,165 of record NZ_JBFTNO010000023.1, read on the forward strand.
CCCCATCTCGATCGAGTGGGAGGACGCCGGCATGGACCGCCTGCATGGCGCACCGGAGGCTCTCGCCGCACTCAAGAGGTTCGACTTCCCGGCGTCGAGCACCTCCTTCGACGCCGCCTTCAAGCAGTAGCCCGGGCACGGCCGTGCCCCGCGAGCTGGTCCCGGGCCAACGCTGCGAGGTCTGGATCGCCTCCGCCCTCACCGGTGGCAGCGAGCTCGTCTTTACCAGTGACGGCCTGCTGCTGGAGGCCCCCAACTGGACTCCGGACGGCTCGGCGCTCATCCTCAACGGCGCCGGCAGGCTGTGGCGGCTGGAGCTGTCCGTCCGCTCGCTCGAGGCCATCCCGGTCACGGGGGTCCCGCCCGTCAACAACGACCACGTGCTCGCCCCGGACGGCGGCCACCTCTACCTCTCCGCCGAGGACGGCCACCTGTACCGGGTCGGCATCCGTGGCGGGGACGCCGTGCGACTATCCGCCGAGGACGGGTTCGCGCATTACCTGCACGGCGTGAGCCCCGACGGATCCGAGCTGGCTTTCGTGGCGGTGGAGGCCGGAGACTTTTCCCGGCCCGGGCGGCTGATGACCATGCCGGCGGCGGGCGGGCCCGCCACCGCTGTGCCCACTGGCCCGGGACACTGCGACGGTCCGGAGTATTCGCCGGACGGCGAGTGGATCTACCTGAACACGGAGGCCCTCACGGACCGGCCCGGTCACGCCCAGCTTGACCGGGTACGCCCCGACGGGTCGGCGCTCGAGCACCTGCTGCCAAGTCCCAGCGTCGACTGGTTCCCGCACCATTCCCCGGACGGCCTGCTGGCCAGCTACGTGCGGTTCCCGCCCGGCACCCTCGGCCACCCCGAAAATCTTCCCGTCGATGTGGTCGCGGTGGCGGTGGCGGACTGGACAGCGCCGCTGCACACGTGGCCCCTTTTCGGCGGGCAGGGAACCCTCAACGTCAACAGCTGGGCGCCCGATTCGGCACACTTCGCGTATGTCGCCTACCCGTCCCGAACATGACGGACTGCGCTTCACGAACGGCATCCCGGAGGCGGGCAGGACTAGGGTTTTGGGCATGACGCACCTTATCCGGCAAGCCACCGCCGACGACGCCGGCCGGCTGGCCGAGCTGGCCGCCGTCACCTTCCCGCTCGCCTGCCCGCCCGAATCCCGGCCCGAAGACATCGCCGCGCACCTGGCCAACACGCTGAGCGAAACCAGCTTCCGCGGCTCGGCGACCCGGATGTCACGGTGCTGGTCCTCGACGAGGACGGGGAGCTCCGCGGGTACAGCCTGCTGATCGACCGCCCCACCCGGGACGCCGATGTAGCGGCCGCCCTCAGCACCGGTTCCGCCGTAGAGCTAAGCAAGTGCTACGTCCACCCGGACCACCACGGCCTGGGCGCCGCCGCGGAGCTGATGCTGGCCAGCATCGCCGCGGTGCCGGACGGCCGCGGACTCTGGCTGGGGGTGAACAGCCAGAACGCCCGCGCCATCAGGTTCTACGAGAAGTCCGGCTTCCGGAAGGTCGGCACCAAGTCCTTCAGGCTGGGGACCACCGTGGAGCATGACTTCGTGATGGAACGGCCGCCTGTTTCGTCCCCCTGATGCGCGGCTTCCCGGGCAGCCGGGAATGGGCGCGGCGCCGGCGCGGTTGTCACCAGCATGAAGATTGAGATCTGGTCCGATGTGGCCTGCCCCTGGTGCTACATCGGTAAGCGCCGTTTTGAAACCGCCCTCGCGGCGTTCCCGCACCGCGACGCCGTGGAGGTGCAGTGGCGCAGTTTCCAGCTGGATCCGTCCCTCCCGGAACACTACGACGGCACCGAGCTCGATTACCTGAGCACCCGCAAGGGGATGGCTCCGGACCAGGTCGCGGGGATGTTCGACCRCGTGGCGGCCCAGGCCAGGGCCGAGGGCCTCAACTACCGTTTCGACACCGTGGTGGTGGCCAACAGTTTCGCCGCCCACCGGCTGATCCACCTCGCTGCCGCCCACGGAAAGCAGGACGCCGCCAAGGAGCGCCTGCTCAGCGACCACTTCGAACACGGCCGCGACATCGGCAGCCGCGAGTACCTCACCTCACTCGGGACCGACCTGGGGATCGACGCCGGGGACCTCGAGGAACTGTTCACGTCCGACACGTACGCCGACGACGTCCGGGAGGACATCGCCGAGGCCCGCGCCCTGGGCGTCAGCGGCGTGCCGTTCTTCGTCATCGACCGCAAGTTCGGGCTCTCCGGCGCCCAGCCCGCCGAAACCTTCAGCGCGGCCCTCGACCAGGCGTGGCAGGAAAGCCACCCGCTGGTTATGGTCGACGCCGGCGCCGCCGATGCTGACAATGGAGCCTGCGGCCCGGACGGCTGCGCCGTCTAAGCCGCCCGGGCTAAGTCCGGGGCCTCCCGGGCCCGGACTTAGCCCGTCTGCGGCAGTCCCGCCGTCGAGCCGGTAGTCGTGTATTTACCGGGCAGCGCACCGGACGGGCACCGGAGAATGTCCAGTGCCTCCAGGTCCAGCAGCTTCCGGGCGCCGGTCCGGGCATCCAGGATCCAGAAGAGCTCCATCAGCGGGATGGTCTGGGTGACGCGTCCCCGGTGGAACAGCTTGCCGTTGTGCCACGCCTCGATCTCGTCCCCGGCGGCCAGCTCCGCGCATGTTCGGATCGGCGTCTCGCTCACGTCCATATCCTGTTCCCTCCCCAGCGGGCCCCGCCGTCGGGGCCCCGTTGGACCCAGCATGCCCGAACGAGGTTTCGGGAGCGTTTCCGGAACATGTTGTTCCTGCGACGTGGCCGGGCTTCCCCTGGAACTATCCCCGGGCGCCACCGGCGGGCACGGCGGCCGGCGACGGGTCGGCGTCGTCCGCGGTGATCAGGATGCTGCCTTCGGCAATCGATTCGGCGAGTACGTCGTGTTCGACGGCGGTGGCCAGCGGCTTCTCCTTGATGAAGCACATCAGCACGGCCGCGGCGAGGGCGAGCGGAACCATCCAGATGAAGATCGGGGTCAGGGCGTCGTTGTAGGAGGAAATGATGGCCTCCTTGAGCGGTGCCGGGAGATGGGCGACGACGGCGGGGGTCAGCGAGTTCGACCCGCCCGGCGTG
>NZ_JBFTNO010000024.1:0-28653 GCF_056397525.1 Arthrobacter sp. 05L45_2
ACGTGATCCGGGGTGACGACGTAGTGCCCAGCACCGTAGGCGGTGCCGGCTTCAGCGGCTGCGACGTCCTCGACCAGACCGGCATCGACCGGATCGCCGGYCTCGGCGCCCTCCTCCCCGCCCCGAGCACGCCGCTCGGACCGGTGGCGGCGCTGTCCCCGATGGGCGTCTGCCCCCTGACCGGTCCGGTCTGGGGTGACGGCAACATCCTTATCGGCGGCCTTGGCAGCGACAAGATCGAAGGACGCGGCGGCAACGACGTGATCGACGGTGACCGGTACCTGAAGATCCGGATCAGCGTCCGGGACAACGCGGGCACCGAAATCGGTTCGGCCGACATGATGGAGCGCCCGTACCAGCCGGGTAACCCGCAGACCCTGGCGGCTGCGGTCGCGGCCGGCACCATCGATCCGGGCAACCTCGTGGCTGTTAGGGAAATCATCACCCCGACCGCTGCAGAGACCGCAGGCAACCGCGACGTCGCGATCTTCTCCGATGTGCGGGCCAACTACACGGTCCTGACCACCGGCGGCGACGGCACCCTCGGCTCGCCCGGGTCCGTTACCACGGTGACGCACAACGGCGCAGGCATCGACGGAACGGATACGCTCCGCAACATCGAGTTCCTGCAGTTCTCCGACACCGTCGCACTGAGCGCACCGGGGATCGGCACCGCCACGGCTGGCGATGCCCGGGCCACGGTCAACTGGACGGCACCGGCCACCGGCCTGGCGGACAGCTTCTCGGTCAAGGTCCTGGACGTCACGACGGACCCCGCAGGGGTGCAGGTGGGAGCGCTCCGCAGCGCTGCCGCAGGTGCCGGGAGCCTCGTTGTCACCGGCCTGACCAACGGATCCTCCTACCGGTTCCAGGTCCAGGCGTCCAACGCCCTCGGGGACAGCCTGTTCTCCGCGGCGTCCAACACTGTGACGCCGGCGCTACCGCCGGCCGCCACGGCGCCGGGGGCTCCGACGATCGGTACCGCAACGGCCGGCAACGCCTCGGCGACGCTGACCTGGACCGCGCCGGCCAACAACGGCGGAGCGGCGATCACCGGGTACTCGGTCAGGGCCTTCGCCGGAACCGTCCTGGCCCGCACCCAGGCCGTGACCGGCAACGTCGGCTCGGCGGTCATCACCGGACTCACCAACGGGACGGCGTACACGTTCGACGTGGCCGCCATCAACACCGCGGGAACCGGTGCCACCTCGGCCAGGTCGGCAGCGGCCACGCCGGTAGCCCCTGACACGGCCGCCCCCACGGTCACGTCACGGACGCCGGCGGCGAATACCCGCGCGGTGAGCACCACGGCGAACCTGACGGCGACGTTCAGCGAACCGGTCACGGGGTTAACGGGCAGCAACTTCGTGTTGCGGCGCGGGACCGCGGGAGTCAACGCCGTGGTGACGTACAACGCCGCCACCCGGACCGCGACGCTCAACCCGAACGCCACGCTGCTGAACGACCAGGTCTACACGGTGACCCTCTCGGGGGTCAGGGACGCGGCCGGCAACGTGATGGCCACCAGCACCTGGTCGTTCACAACCGGCCCGGCCCCGCAGATCACCTCGACGACTCCGGGCTCCGGAGCCACCGGCGTGGGACGGAACCGGAACGTGACGGCGACCTTCAGTGAAGCCATCACAGGGTTCTCCACGGCCACGGTCCGGATCACCCGGGTGTCCAACGGCGCGGTGGTCCAGTCGACAGTCGGGGTCAGCTCGGGCAGCCGGGTCTTGACGCTCAACCCGACCACCTCACTGGCRGCACGGACGCAGTACCGGGTCACCATCACCGGGGGAACAACAGCGGTCCGGGATCTCGCCGGCAACCCGCTGACCACCCGCACGTGGACGTTCACGACCGGCACCGGGCTCTAGGGCCAGGACGATGAGACTGCCGGCTGGCGGGTTCCCAGCGACCCGCCAGCCGGCGCCTCCGGACTCCATTTCCACCTTGTTTTTAGGCTCGATTCCCCACCTTGGAGGGGCCATGACCACACGACGCGAAGTACTGAAGCTGGGCGCGATCAGCGCGCTCGGCCTGGCCGGCATGAAAGGCGGAAGCGACGACGCACCGCCACCCACCACTACCACCACCCTGCCGCCGGTTGCCAGCCTGCTGGCCCCGCAGAACATGCCCGTCCCGTATGCCGGCGTATTCCGTAGGCCGCCGGAGCTGCTGCCGTTCGACACAGGATTCGACGACGGCGACCCGGCCCGTCCCTTTGCCCGCTACGCCCTCACCCAGAAGCTTGGCCAGGCCAGTTTCGTTCCCGGGCTGTCCACCACCGTGGCCGGCTATAACGGGATCTTCCCCGGCCCCACGATCCGGGCGCTGCAGGGGACCAGGATCGAGGTGAGGATGCGCAACGGCCTTCCCGCCACCGGCCTGCTGACCCCGGACGGTTTCAACACCGTCACCCACCTGCACGGCTCCGCGTCGCTGCCCCAGTACGACGGCTACGCCAACGATTTCACCCAGCCCGGCAACGTCAAGAACTACCACTACCCCAACTTCCAGACGGCGCGGACGCTCTGGTACCACGACCACAAACACCACATCACGGCGCAAAATGTCTACTCCGGCCTCGCCGGTTTCTACCCCCTGAGCGACCAGTACGAACGGGCCCAGCTGCCGCAGGGCGAATTCGACGTGCCGCTGATGATTTCGGATGCGATGTTCAACGCCGACGGCTCCCTGGCCTACAACGACAACRGACACAAGGGGCTGTGGGGGGACATCATTATGGTCAACGGCGTCCCTTGGCCCACCATGCAGGTCAAGCCGCGGATTTACCGCTTCCGGGTCCTGATCGCCTCGATCTCCCGCTCGTACCGCCCCACCCTCTCTACCGGGGAACCTGTCTACCTCGTGGCGACCGACGCCGGTATGGTGCCAAAGGTCCAGGCGCTCAAGTCCTGGCGGCAGGGTACGGCCGAACGCTACGAAGTCCTTATTGACTTCCGCCGCTACAGGCCGGGGCAAACCGTCGACCTTTTAAACCTCGGCAATAAAAACAACATCGACTTCGCTAACACGGGCAAGATCATGCGGTTCAAGGTGGTCGCGGACTCCGGGTCCGGGACCGGGTCCATTCCGGCGATCCCCACGACGCTGGAGGACGGCGGCTCGCCGAACGCATCCCGGGGAGGAATCGCCACCATGACGCTCACGCCGGAGATGGCCGTGGCCAAGCGTGAGCTCAAGGTGCTGCGGGCCAACGGCCAGTGGACCATCAACGGGGTGACCTGGGCGGACGTCGAGAAATCCGGGTTCTCCAAACTGTTCGGCAATCCCAAACCCTTCGACGTGGAGCAATGGACCATCACCAACGCCTCCGGCGGCTGGTTCCACCCGGTGCATATCCACCTGATCGATGCCAAGGTCATTGGCCGGAACACCAACGGCGGCAAGCCCTTCGCCTGGGAAACCGGCCCCAAGGACGTCTTCTACGCAGGCGAGAACGAGTCCGTCACCGCCCTCATGCAGTTCGACACAGGAGCCTCGCAGGGAGGGCGCTACATGGTCCACTGCCACAACCTGGTGCATGAGGACCACGACATGATGGTGCAGTTCTCGGTGGGTGACTACCGGACCAACGATCCCATCAGCACCGACCCGCCAGTGCTGGACACCACACCCCTGGACGCGTTCCCGCCGGTCTACCGGCCCGGCCTCCCGCCGGGGACCTGAGATGGGCCGCCTCGCACAGGCCTCGGCAACCGCCCTCCTGGTCCTGGCACTGAGCGCCTGCACAGGGGGAGGCCAGGAACCGGCCGGGGGCAGCACCGCCCCCGCCGGGGCCGCTGCCACCGCCGAACCGAGCCTGACCGCGGCCGCTGCGCCCGCCGCGGACCTGGAAGCCGGAACCGACGTCGGAAACGGACGGCCGGCGAGCTCCCACGACGGCCTGATGGTGCAGCGCCGGATCGTCGTCGCCATCCATCCGTCCCCGAACGCCGACGTTGCGGCGCTCCGGAAGCGGCTCTACCAGACGGCGTCGGCGGGCGGGATGGCACTGTCCAGCATCTCCCCGACAGTCCTTGACGCCGCGGTCCTGGACCACCTGGTTCCCGAACTCATCGCCGCGCTCCCGGCCGGACGCAGCAAGGACGACGGCGAGCGGCTGGCCGAGCGTGCCTTTGGCAAGGAGGRCTCCTTCGCGGGAGTCGAACATGTCCACGTCGGGTCGGTCCTGGTGCATGACCTGGCGTTCAGGATCGCGACGGCCAACCCGAAGGCGCTCGCGGCCGCCATCGCCACCGAAGGCATCCTCGCGGACGCGCTCGGCAATTATCAGGAGTCCTTCGGGGCCCGGGACCTCACCATCGGCTACACCGGCCCGCTGCTCAGCGACGCACTGGTGGAGTCCGTCCGGGCCGGGATGGCGCGCGGCGCCGGTGTCCGCCCGGCCGCCGTGCAGCTCCGGGCCCGCTCCGCGGCGGGCACCGGTGTGGACCTGTCCAAGGAGCCGGCACCCGCGCCAGCGGAGGCCGGGGAGGACGACTCCGGCCACCACGACGCGGGAACGGACGATTCCGGCCACCACACCGGCGGCGACGACGGTTCCGACCATTAGGCGGGGATAGGCATTGAACGGCAGGCCCGGCGGGATTCGTTCCACCGGGCCTGCCGCCTGCCAGCCTTCCGCCGGGCCTGCGGCTGTGACTTTCGGCCCTTGGGGAGGGCCCGGGGAGGGCGGATGGTGGGCTTAAGGATTCGGGAACGGAAGCACCATGAGACACGAGCAGCCGACCCTCCGGTTTTTTGGTGCCACGGACACCGTCACCGGATCACGCTATCTCCTCGAAGCCGGCGGCCGCCGGGTCCTCGTGGACTGCGGATTGTTCCAGGGGTACAAACGCAGCCGCGAGCGCAACCGCACCCCGTTTCCCGTCCCGCCCGGCTCCATCGACGCCGTCGTCCTTACCCATGCGCACCTGGACCACACCGGATACGTCCCGGCGCTGGTCCGCGACGGGTTCGCGGGTCCGGTCTACGCCACGGACGGGACCACCGAACTGTGCAAGCYGATCCTGCCGGACAGCGGCTACCTGCAGGAGGAAGAGGCACGGTACGCGACCCACCGCGGCTCCTCCCGGCACAGCCCCGCCCTGCCGCTCTACACCGCCGCGGACGCCGTCAAGTCGTTGAACAGCTTCAAGATCCGGGAGTTCGACAGCCCGGTGGACCTGGGCGGCGGCATGGAACTGACCTTCGTGCCCGCCGGACACATCCTGGGGGCCGCGCAGGTCCCCGGAGGAACACCGGCTGGCGCGGGACGAATACGCGAACATGTACAGCCTCGCCAARCTCACCCGCAGCRTGGACGASTCSAAGCTGCTGAACCTGCGCGGCGGSCCRATGATCATYATTTCCGCCAGCGGCATGCTCACCGGCGGCAGGATCCTGCACCACCTGGCCGCCTACGGCCCCGACCCGAAGAACGCCATCATCCTGAGCGGCTACCAGGCGGGCGGCACCCGCGGCGYCGCCCTGGCCGCCGGCCAACGCGACATCCGGGTCTACGGCGAGGACATTACTGTCCGCGCCGAAGTCATCCAGATGGAAAACCTCTCGGCCCACGCCGACGCCGATGGACTCATCGAGTGGATGAAGGCCGCCCCGCAGGCGCCCCGGATGACCTATATCACCCACGGCGAGCCCGATTCCTCGGACGCCCTGCGGGCCCGGATCAAACACGAACTGGGCTGGCGGAGCCGGGTGCCCGAACACCTGGAGCGGATCGAGATCGGGAACCCGCGGTGACCATGGACAGCGCCACCAGGTCAGCTGTATTGGGCGAGATCCATGCACTCGCGCGGCCGCTCCGCAGTGACCGGGACCTTGACGGGCTGGTCCGGCGGGCGGCGGACTGCCGTTTTACCGCCCTCGGGGAAGCCTCGCACGGGACCCACGAGTTCTATTCCTGGCGCGCCACGCTCAGTCGCCGGCTGATCGAGGAACAGCAGTACACCTGGATAGGCGTTGAAGGCGACTGGCCCGACTGCTGGCGGATCAACCAATGGGTCCGCGGCCACAGCGGACAGGACCAGGGCGTGCACGCGCTGCTCTCCGGATTCCAGCGCTGGCCCACCTGGATGTGGGCGAACGAGGAAGTGGCCGGCTTCCTGGATTGGCTGCGCAGCTGGAACGCCCGCAGGCCGCCTGAGGCCCGGGTGGGATTCTACGGCCTTGACGTCTACTCGCTCTGGGACTCCCTGCGCGAGATCATCGCGTGGCTCCAGGGAAACCAGCCCGACGCCGTGCCGGCGGCCATGCGGGCCTGGCAGTGTTTCCTGCCGCACCATGAGGACCCGCACGAGTACGCGTGGAGTACACGGCTGGTCCCGAATTCCTGCGAGGCCGACGTCGTCGCCCTGCTCAGCGAGGTCAGGAACCGCGCGTTCAGCCCGGGGGAGCACGACGAAGGAACCTTCGACGCCGTCCAGAACGCGGAAGTGGCGGCCAACGCCGAGCACTACTACCGGATCATGGTCCGCGGGGACCGGCAGTCCTGGAACGTCCGGGACCACCACATGGCAGACACCATCGACCGCCTGAGCCGGCACCTGGGTCCGGACTCCAAAGGCCTCATCTGGGAGCACAACACCCATGTGGGGGACGCCCGTGCCACCGACATGGCGCAGGACGGCCTGGTCAACGTGGGCCAACTCCTGCGCGAACGCCATGCCGTGGACGGTGTGCTCCTGGTGGGTTTCGCCGCCCACCGGGGCACCGTGATCGCGGCCGACTCCTGGGGAACCACGGAACGGATCATGGCCGTCCCTGCCGCCCGTCCCGGCAGCCACGAGGACTTACTGCACGAGGCCCTCGGCGTCCCGGCGGTATTGGACTTCGGCGCGGACCGGAGCGGTCCGTGGCTCTCGCGCTGGCTGGGTCACCGGGCGATCGGCGTGGTCTACCGGCCGGACCGGGAACAGGGGAACTATGTCCCCACCCGGATGGGGGAGCGGTACGACGCCCTCGTCTGGCTGGAGGGCTCTGCCGCGCTGCGCCCCGTGCACCACGAGGGACCTCCGCGGGAGCCGGAATTCGAGACGGAGCCGACAGGTTTCTAGGCCCTCCGGGCCGTCGCGTGGCGGGGCTTAAGGCCCTAACTTGGCTCCCGGGGGCGGGGCACACTGAATTGTCGGCAGGGACCCCGGCGCCGTTGCCGCCTGACGGCCGCCGCCGGGATCAGTCCCTTCCGCGGTTCCAGCAGTGGTCACAGAATGGTGCGCTGCAGGGACCACCGTGGAGGTCACGCACACGTTCACGCACAGGAAACGAGCAGGATTCAGCATGAGTAAACCAATCGTCGTCGGGATCAACGGTTCAGCGGGCAGCGAAGCCGCGCTGGCCTGGGCGCTGGACCGCGCTGCCCGGCAAAAGCTGCCGGTGGTCTGCGTCCACGCCGTGGACGACCGGTGGATGTCACCGGATTTCCAGTACCACGAGCTCATTCGTGAATCGGGCCTGGAACTCCTGGAAAAAGCGAAGACGGCCGCGAAGAGCAAGGCGCCCGACATCGACGTCGACGTCCAACTGCGGCACGGAAGCCCCGGCTCGGCGCTGCGGGAGGCGTCCCAGGAAGCCACCATGGTGGTGGTCGGCGTCCACGACAAACACTGGATGGACGGCGGCCCCCTGACGGACCGCGCCCTGCAGATCGTCACCGCATCCGATGGTCCCGTCGCGGTTGTACCGCGCGAGCCCGCAGCGGGGGCACGCGGCGTCGTGGTTGGGGTGGACGGGTCCGAAGAGTCGCTCCAGGCCGTGGCCTTCGCCGCCGCCGAAGCCGACCGCGGCGGTGACGAGCTGACCGTGGTCATGGCCTTCCGGAGCCCGGCCCGCTGGGTGGAACGCCAACTGCCCGAGAGCGGACTCGCCGAGTCGATCGTCGAGGAGGACCGGATTGTCCTGGCCGAATCGGTGGCCGGACTCGGCGACAAATACCCCGATCTCGTCATCCACCAGCGGCTGGAAACGGACACCGAACCGGCCAAAGCGCTGGTGGATCTCGCCCGGGAAGCCCGGCTCCTGGTGGTGGGCAGCCGGGGGCGGGGCGGCTTCTCGCGCCTTGTCCTCGGGTCCACGGCCCACGCAGTCTTGCTCAACGTGCCGTGCCCCACCGTGGTCACGCGCGTCCACAAGGTCAAGCACACGGACTAGGCGCCCCGGCGCCGCTGGGCGGAGAGCCCCCTCCCGCAGGGGGCTTTCCGCTGCCCGGGCCCGGTGGGAGGATGATTCCGTGGATCCATTTTTCAACTTCATCGGCCATAACTGGTGGCTCGTGTTCCCCATGAGCGCGCTGCTGGGCAGCTGGGCTCGGTCCTGGAGCAAAGCGGCCGAACGCCGGCACCGCCGCAAGGTGGAGCTCTACCGGCTCAAGAACCACGAGGCCGAGGTGGAGAAGGCCGGCGTCGGCGAGGTGCAGGCCCTGRTCGATGCCCATGACGACGTCAACCGGCGCTGGCTGGACTACGAACTGGACATCGGCAAGCTCATTGACTTCCCCGTGATGACCGATGTCCGGGAACCGCTGACCGTGGCGTTCCTGCGGGCCAAACGCGAAGCCGACGGGTTGCGGCCCGCCACCCCGGCGCAGATCAGCACGGCCGCCCGGCTCTCGGAGTACCGGGCCGCCGTTCGCGGCTTCGAACTGGCCTTTGACGTTGCCGAACGCGAGGCCCGGCGGATCAAGGACAGCAATTTCACCGGCCCGGAACGCGAACGGCTCGCCACCGCCCGGAAGCTGCTGAGGATCGCATCCGACGCCGCAGCCACACCGGCCGAGCGGCAGACGGCATACAAACGGGCGCGCCGGGAACTCGACGGCCTGATCGTCCTGCCCGAAGCGACGCTGGCGGCGCTGGAGGAGAAAATCGCCGGCATGCTCGATACCGGACCGGCACCGCGGCCGGCGCACGGCTAGGCGTTTTGCCCTGCACTGATTGGCACGTACGATCTATAGGGTTTCAGGAGAGCTTTGGTGAACCGCACACGTCATGCCGCCAACCAGCGGATGAACATGAGAAAACAAGGCCGCCACGGGGAATGAAACTGCTGACCGTCGACTCTGCAGATTGGGCAACAGGTGGAAATCACCATAATGGTGGCGCTGGTTATAGCGCTGGCTCTGTTCTTTGACTTCACCAATGGATTTCACGACACCGCCAACGCGATGGCCACGCCCATCGCCACGGGTGCCATCAAGCCCCGGACCGCCGTCGCCCTCGCCGCGGTGCTGAACCTCGTCGGCGCGTTTCTCTCCACCGAAGTGGCCAAGACGGTCTCCGGCGGCATCATCCGGGAAGGGTCCGACGGCGTCCAGATCACCCCGGACATCATCTTCGCCGGGCTGATGGGCGCGATCCTGTGGAACATGATCACCTGGCTCAAGGGCCTGCCCTCCAGTTCCTCGCACGCACTCTTTGGCGGCCTGATCGGTGCGGCGATCGCCGGCATCGGCCTGAATTCCGTCAACTTCACCTCGGTGCTGCAGAAGGTCCTCCTGCCGGCCGTCTTCGCCCCGGTCATCGCAGCCCTCGTGGCGTATGTGTGCACCAGGCTCGCCTACGCACTGACCTCCCGGCACGACCCGGAGACCGGCAGCAAGCTCACCCAGAAGCGCGGCGGGTTCCGCACCGGGCAGATCTTCACCTCCAGCCTGGTCGCCCTGGCCCACGGCACCAATGACGCGCAGAAGACCATGGGCATCATCACCCTGGTCCTGATCTCGGCCGGCAGCCAGGCCCCGGGCTCCGGCCCGCAGTTCTGGGTCATCGCGGCCTGTGCCCTCGCCATCGCGATCGGCACCTACTCCGGCGGCTGGCGGATCATCCGCACCATGGGCTCCGGCCTCACCGACGTCAAGCCCGCCCAGGGCTTCGCCGCGGAAACCAGCACCGCCGCCGCGATCCTCGCCTCCTCCCACCTCGGCTTCGCGCTCTCCACCACCCACGTGGCGTCCGGCTCGGTCATCGGCTCGGGTATGGGCCGCCGCGGCACCACCGTTCGCTGGGGCACCGCCGGCAAAATCGTCGTCGGCTGGCTCTTTACCCTCCCGGCCGCCGGGATCGTCGGTGCCCTCACCGCGCTCCTGGTGCACACCGGACCGGTCGGATTCGTGATCGCCGCAATCGCCGGCACGGGCGCCGTCGTCTACATGTTCGTCGCCTCCCGGAAGTCCCACGTCGGCCACCACAACGCCGTCGAGGTCGAAGAAGCCGGCCAGGCCATCCGGTTCGCGAAGAAGAAGGCGGCTGCGGTCAGCCGCACCAACAACTCCAAGGGTGGCCGTAAATGAAATGGCTTGAACTCGTGATGGTCGCCGGGGCAACCCTCGTCGCCGCCGTGACCGTCGTCGTCCTGTACGCCCTCGGCGTGCGGCTCACCGCGATCGCCGGGGACGTGCGGAATACCCAGCCCGCCTGGATCCGGCCGCTGTCCTACATCTGCTTCGGCCTGTGCGGCGTGGCCGTGCTCTTCGGGCTGTACCTGATCATTCCGTACTTCAGCAAGTAGCCTGACGGCCCACTGGGCTTAGCGGCCGGGACTGGCTACGCTGGGCCCATGCCGCTGTTCCAGTACTTCGTCGCCACATCCGTGGACGGCTTCATCGCCACCACGGATGACAACCTCGACTGGCTCCTGCAGTTCGACGGATTCGGCGGCGGCCAGGACAGTTACGACGCCTTTATGGCCGACGTCGGGTGCATCGTTATGGGCGGCGGGACCTATAGCTGGCTCTTGGAGCACGAACCGGACCACTGGCCCTACCCGGGCGTACCCTGCTGGGTTTTCACCCACCACGAACTGCCCGCCCCGAAAGGCGCCAACATCACCTTCGTCCGCGGACCGGTGGGCGAGTTCGCCGAGGACCTGACGGACGCCGCGGCCGGACAGAACGTCTGGGTGGTCGGCGGGGGAGTCCTGGCCGCCCAGTTCGCCGCCGCCGGGCTCCTCCAGGAACTGATCATCTCCGTTATTCCCGTGATCCTGGGCGCCGGGAAACCGCTGCTCCCGCTGGCCCGGCCGACGGCGCCGCTTGAGTTGACTGCCTCGCGGGCCATGGGCCGCGGCATCGTCGAGCTCCGCTACCGCCTCCCGGCCGGTACCTGAGCAGGCCTTACGAGCGGAGGAGTTAGGCGTCGATGTCGCGGAGCAGGTTCGTGATCCGTGCCGTGGAGAGCCTGCGGCCCTGCTCATCGGTCATCACGATTTCGTGCGTCGTCAGGGTCCGGCCGAGGTGGATGGCCGTGCACGTTCCCGTGACGGTCCCGGACGCGATGGACCGGTGATGGGTCGCGCCGACCTCTATCCCCAGTGCCTGCCGCCCCGGCCCCGCGTGCATCGCCGCCGCGAAGGATCCCAGGGTTTCGGCCAGCACCACATGCGCGCCGCCGTGCAGGATCCCCGCAACCTGGGTGTTGCCCTCCACCGGCATGGTGGCGACCGTCCGCTCCGGGCCCAGTTCCAGGAAGTGGATCCCCATCTTTACCACCAGGGCGCCCACGCCCATCCGGCCCAGCCAGCCATGCAGTTCCGCGGGAACACCGGCCGCCTCGAGTTCGGCGGCGAACGGGGCGGGCGTGAAATTGTCGATCATGGCAACTAGGCTGGCACCTGTGAGCGAAACTACCAAACCGGCCCCATCCCTTTCTGCCGCGGGCACCGCAACGGACGCCGCCGCAGGCACCGCCCCGGAAACCCTGACGGACATTGCCGGGGGCTCCGTGCTCGTGGCCGACGCGGTGAAGAAGCCGCGCGGCCGGTCGGCGGAGGTTTCCGCGACCGAGGCGCCGGTCATCCCCCTCACGGACCAGCCCCGGCTGCTGGTGCTGGACGGCCACTCGATGGCGTTCCGCGCGTTCTTCGCGCTGCCCGCTGACAAGTTCTCCACCGCGGCAGGGCAGCACACCAACGCCGTCCACGGCTTCACGTCCATGCTGATCAATCTGATCAAGGAACAAAAGCCCACCCACGTGGCGGTGGCCTTCGACGTCTCCGATGACACGACGCACCGCAAGGCCGAGTACGACGGCTACAAGGGTGGACGCAACGAGACGCCGCGGGAAATGAGCGGCCAGATCGACCTCATTGACAAGGTTATGGGCGCCTGGGGCATCAAGACCATCAAGATGCCCGGCTGGGAAGCGGATGACATTTTGGCCACGCTGGCCGCCATGGGCGAGAAAGCCGGCTACGAGGTCCTGCTGGTCTCCGGTGACCGCGACGCGTTCCAGCTCATCACCGACAACGTGTTCGTGCTCTACCCCAAGAAGGGCGTCAGCGACATCCCCCGGATGGACGCGGGCGCCATCCAGGACAAGTACTTCGTCACCCCCGCCCAGTACTCGGACCTCGCCGCCCTGGTGGGCGAGAGCGCGGACAACCTGCCGGGCGTTCCCGGCGTCGGACCCAAAACGGCCGCCAAATGGATCAACCTCTACGGCGGCTTGGAAGGCGTCCTGGAGAACCTGGACACGATCGGCGGGAAGGTCGGTGACGCGCTGCGCGAGAACGTGGAGGACGTCAAACGCAACCGGCAGCTCAACCGGCTTCGAACGGACCTCGAACTGCCCGTCACGCTCGAGGACCTGGCGGACCCGCGCCCGGACCAGGCCGCCCTGGAGGAACTGTTCGATGCCCTCGAATTCAAAACCATCCGGACCCGGCTCTTCGCCCTCTACGGCAGTGAAGTGACGGAGGCCGAGCGCGAAACCCTCGACATGCCGGAGTTCATCACCCCGGCGGACGCCGCCCAGCTCAGCGCCTTCCTGGCCGCCGGGGCGGGCAAGCGTTCAGCCGTCGCCGTTGAGCTGGTCCCCGGCCGGATCGGCGAGGACGCCAGCGCGCTGGCGATCGTCCGCGACGACGCCGCGGCGTACATCGAGCTCTCCCGCCAGGACGCCGACGCCGAGAACGTCCTGGCAGACTGGCTGCGGGACGCGCAGGCACCGAAGGTGGTGCACGGGTTCAAGGCCGCGCTGAAGGCCCTGACCGCCCGCGGACTCGCCCTCGACGGGGTGGTGGATGACACCTCSATCTCSGGCTACCTCATCCAGCCGGACCGCCGCAGCTACGAGCTCGCCGAACTGGCCCTGCACCACCTCAACGTCTCGGTGTCGGCCGACGCCGCCAAGGAGGGCCAGCTGGAGCTGGCGTTCGACGGCGACGACGCGGCAGCCGCCGGAGCGCTGGTCCATGTCGCCGCCGTCGTCGGGGCCCTGAGCCGCTACTTCGAGGCCGAACTCCGGGAGCGCAAAGCCCAGGACCTGCTGACCACCCTTGAACTTCCCGTCAGCCGGGTCCTCGCGGACATGGAACTGGCCGGCATCGCCATCGACATGCCCCGGATGGACGAGCAGCTCTCCGACCTCGCCAAGGTGATCGACAATGCCCAGGAACTGGCGTTCGCGGCGATCGGCCACGAGGTGAACCTCGGTTCGCCCAAGCAGCTCCAGACCGTCCTGTTCGAGGAGTTGGGCCTGCCCAAGACCAAGAAGATCAAGTCCGGGTACACCACTGATGCGGCATCGTTGAAAAACCTGCTGGAAAAAACCGGCCACGAATTCCTGGTCCAGCTGATGGCGCACCGGGAATCCTCGAAGCTTCGCCAGATGCTGGAGTCGCTGAAGAAATCCGTGACGGAGGACGGGCGCATCCACACCACTTACGCCCAGAACGTCGCCGCCACCGGCCGGATTTCCTCGAACAATCCCAACCTGCAGAACATCCCGATCCGCAGCGAGGAGGGCCGCCGGGTCCGCGGCATCTTTGTGGTCAGCGACGGCTACGAGTGCCTGCTCTCGGCCGACTACTCGCAGATCGAGATGCGGATCATGGCCCACCTCTCCGGCGACGCCGGCCTGATCCAGGCGTACAAGGACGGCGAGGACCTGCACCGGTTCGTCGGCTCCAACATCTTCCACGTGCCCACCGACCAGGTCACCAGCGCCATGCGCTCGAAGGTCAAGGCCATGTCTTACGGCCTCGCCTACGGACTGACGTCCTTCGGCCTGTCGAAGCAGCTGGAGATTTCCGTCGACGAGGCCCGGACCCTCATGAAGGACTACTTCGACCGCTTCGGCGCCGTCCGCGACTACCTGCGCGGGGTGGTGGACCAAGCCAGGATCGACGGATACACGGCCACCATCGAAGGCCGCCGCCGGTACCTCCCGGACCTGACCAGCACCGACCGGCAGCTGCGTGAGAACGCGGAGCGGGTGGCGCTGAACTCGCCGATCCAGGGCTCTGCCGCGGACATCATCAAGCGGGCCATGCTGGGTGTTTCCGGCGCGCTGGCCGAGCAGGGGCTGAAATCACGGATGCTCCTGCAGGTCCATGATGAACTGGTCCTCGAGGTGGCCGAGGGCGAACGCGAGGCGGTCGAGAAGCTCGTCACCGAGCAGATGGGGTCCGCTGCGGATCTTAGCGTTCCGCTCGACGTCCAGATCGGCATCGGCGCCAGCTGGTACGAGGCCGGGCACTAAAACCGGGCACTAAAACCGGGGGCTAGTGCCGGGCCGGCGCGGCCTGGTGCCCGGGGTGGTGTGGGACTGACGCTGCGGCGCCACCAGGTTTTCAGGTTTTTCAACGTTGCAGTTATTCAAGGGGAGAATCACGTGGCAGAGCAGTACGAAATCCGGCGCTTCGAACCTGCGGCGAAGGAGCACCCGGCATACCCGGAGTCCGTCGCCTGGATGCGCGCCGTCGCCTTCGGTTTCCACGACGCCCGGCGCAGCGACGAGCGGGTCGACCGGGGACTGGAGATGCAGCGTGCGGACGGGCGGATCCTGACCGGCGTCTACCAGACCGGTCCCGTCGCCACCCATGCACTCGAGCCTGGCGTTCCCGTGGCGACCTTCGGCACCATGACCAAAACGCTGAACATCGGCTTCGGGCGGCTCCTGGACACCCGGCTCGTGACCGCCGTGACCGTCAGGACGTCGCACCGCCGCCGCGGGCTGCTGCGCCGCATGATGGCCGACGAGCTGGGACAGGCACAGCAGGAAGGCCTGGCCATGGCGGCGCTGACCGCCTCGGAAGCGTCCATCTACGGCCGGTTCGGCTTCGGCGTCGCGACGTCCGAACAGTCGATCAAGGTCGACACGAGCTCCCGTTTCGTCGTCAACCACACCCCGGTGGGCAGCGTCGAGGTGGCGGACCCCAAGGTGCTCCTTGAGCTGGCCCCGGTCGTCTTCGACCGCACGCACCGCCTGACGCCGGGCTCCATCGGCCGGCACGAGTTCTACCGGCAGTTCGTCTCCGGCTCCATCAGCCGCGAGGACAACGAGGACCCGAAGGTCAAGGTCGCGCTGCACTACGGGCCCGAGGGCGATGTGGACGGCTACGTCTCCTACCGGTTCGGCGGCTGGTCGAGCACTCCGTACACAATGGAGGTCGTGGACCTGGTGGCGGCCACCCGCGACGCGTACCTGGAACTGTGGCAGTACCTCGGCGCCATCGACCTGGTGGAGCGTGTGACGTGGGACGAGGCTCCCGTGGACGACCCACTGCCGTGGGCGCTGCAGGATCCGCGCTGCGTGGACGCCTCGGACGCCCGGGACATGCTCTGGCTGCGGGTCCTGGATGTGCAGAAAGCCCTGGCCGCGCGGCGCTACCCGACCGACGGTTCGCTGGTGCTCCGTGTCGCCGACAGCCTCGGATTCGCTGCCGGAACGTTCACACTGGCGGTCGCCGGGGGAGAGGCCACCGTTACGCCCTCGCCGGAAGCGGCGCCGGACCTGTCCCTGGATGTGGCCGATCTCGGCTCGATCTACCTCGGCGCCGTCTGCCCCGTGACCCTGGCTTCCGCAGGCAGGGTGGCCGAACATTCGGCCGGGGCGGCCCTGGCTGCGCGGCTGATGTTCGCCGTCGAGCGCGCGCCGCACTGCCTGACCCACTTCTAGGACAACGCCTAGGACGACGGGCAGCGCGACGGGGCCGGCGGACCCGTCGCGCTTTGACCCGCGTTGGCGGAAACGACTAGACTAAACGGGCGTGTACTACGTGTGCGCAACTAAATCCACAAAATCAGGATGACCCGGCTGATCGCCTTTGATTCGCCGCGCTCTTCGCCCGTGTCGCCGACGCGGTCGGGACGGTTTGCCTGACCGACTAACTATCCACAACGGAGCCCCTACTACATGACCATCACCTCCACCGAGAAGCCCGGTACCCCCGTCGTCGCGATTAACGACATYGGTACCGCTGAGGACTTCCTCGCAGCTGTCGACGCGACCATCAAGTACTTCAACGACGGAGACCTCGTCGAAGGTACCGTCGTCAAGGTCGACCGCGACGAAGTTCTGCTCGACATCGGTTACAAGACCGAAGGTGTCATTCCCTCCCGCGAGCTTTCCATCAAGCACGACGTTGACCCCGGAGACGTCRTCTCCGTTGGCGATCAGGTCGAAGCCCTGGTGCTCACCAAGGAAGACAAAGAAGGCCGTCTGATCCTCTCCAAGAAGCGTGCTCAGTACGAGCGTGCCTGGGGCGACATCGAGAAGGTCAAGGAAGAAGACGGCGTCGTCACCGGTACCGTCATCGAAGTTGTCAAGGGTGGTCTTATCCTCGACATCGGCCTGCGCGGCTTCCTGCCCGCATCCCTCGTCGAGATGCGCCGTGTGCGCGACCTGGCTCCGTACATCGGTCAGCAGATCGAAGCCAAGATCATCGAACTGGACAAGAACCGCAACAACGTTGTTCTGTCCCGCCGTGCCTGGCTCGAGCAGACCCAGTCCGAGGTCCGCTCCACGTTCCTCAACAAGCTGGAAAAGGGCCAGGTCCGTCCCGGCGTCGTTTCCTCCATCGTCAACTTCGGTGCCTTCGTGGACCTGGGCGGCGTAGACGGCCTCGTTCACGTTTCCGAGCTGTCCTGGAAGCACATCGACCACCCGTCCGAGGTTGTCGAAGTTGGCCAGGAAGTCACCGTCGAGGTTCTCGAGGTCGACCTGGACCGCGAGCGCGTTTCCCTGTCGCTCAAGGCTACGCAGGAAGATCCGTGGCAGACCTTCGCTCGCACCCACGCCCTCGGCCAGGTTGTTCCGGGTAAGGTCACCAAGCTGGTTCCGTTCGGTGCGTTCGTTCGCGTCGAAGACGGCATCGAAGGCCTGGTCCACATCTCCGAGCTCGCCGTGCGCCACGTTGAGCTGGCCGAGCAGGTTGTCTCCGTTGGCGACGAGCTGTTCGTCAAGGTCATCGACATCGACCTCGAACGCCGCCGCATCTCGCTGTCCCTCAAGCAGGCCAACGAGGGCGTCGACGCCGACAGCACCGAATTCGATCCGGCTCTCTACGGCATGGCCGCTGAGTACGACGAAGAGGGCAACTACAAGTACCCGGAGGGCTTCGATCCGGAGTCCAACGAGTGGCTTGAAGGCTACGAGACGCAGCGCGCCGCCTGGGAGCAGCAGTACGCTGACGCCCAGACCCGCTGGGAAGCCCACAAGAAGCAGGTTGCCCAGCACGCTGCCGACGACGCTGCTGCTGCAACGTCCGGTGAGAGCGACTCCGGCACCACCAGCTACTCCTCCGAGCCGGCTGCGACCGAGACCGGTGCAGGCACGCTTGCTTCGGACGAGGCCCTCGCTGCCCTGCGCGAGAAGCTGACCGGCAACTAGTTGCCACCGGCCCGGGTTTGCCCGGGCCAGCCACCACGGGTCCCCGCCATGTGCGGGGGCCCGTTGTGGTTTAAGGGGSGGGGTGGGGGTGGCTGCGGCGGGACCGGCTGCGGCCCGGCCGGTCAGGCGCCGTTGCCGAGCACGCGATCCGTGGCAACGTCAGGTTCGCTGTCGAAGTACTTGTCCAGAATTTGCTGAAAGACCGGCTCCCCCTGGGCCGCCCGGTGGAACAGGGTTGCCGACGAGTGAAGTTTCCGCGCGTCGATGCCGCCGAAGATCTGCTCTGCGGTTCGTCCCTCGACGGCGACGACGGCGTCACACGACTCCCGCAGCCGGCCGCCCAGGACCGGGTGGTCCAGATAGGCCCGGGCTTCGTCGACCGAGGCGATCGCATACTTCCGCGAGGTGGCGCTGAACCCGAGCCCGGCGATCTGCGGAAAAATGAACCACATCCAATGACTTCGCTTGGACCCGGCACGCAGTTCCGACAGCGCCTGCCGGTATGTGCCCGCCGAGTCCTGCGCCTCGACGAAACGGGCCAGGTTGTACGGATCATCCACGTCAGTTCTCCTCGTTGTCTTGGCGCTCCGCGGTAGCCCTGAGCGTCTGCGGTGGTCTCCGGCGCGCCACCAGGCAACATCGGGCCTCCGCATTGGACCGTCACAGACGCCCTCGAGAGCCCGGTGAGTTGCGCGCTTCTGGGGTTCGCCCCGTATCCCCTTCATCCAAGCACCGCCCCGCCTCCCGCAACAACCATCTGGAACTGGCGCACCCCGCTCCACCACGGACGGACATGCCCATCCGTGGTGCCGGGCATTGGACATAGTGGCATCATGCTCATTGCTGAGGTCCGCCGTTGGACATGTCCGTCCGTGGTTGTGAGCGATGGGCACGCCCTTCCTTGGGCCGCCTTAGGGACGAGCATGTCCATCCCTGGTATGCGGAGTTGGTCGCAAAGGCCAACATGCCCATTCGCTGGGTCCGCCGATGGACATGTCCGTCCTTGGGTGGTGGGGATGGGTATGCCCTTYCGTGGGCCGGCGTAGGGACGGACATGCCCATCCTTGGTGCCGGCCGTTGGACATAGTGGCATCACGCCCATTGCTGACGTCCGCCGATGGACATGTCCGTCCTGGGGTGGTGGGTATGGGCATGCCCTTCCGTGGGCCGGCCGAGGTACGAGCATGCCCCTGCTTGGTGYCGGGCGTTGGACATAGTGGCGTCATGCCCATTACTGAGGGCCGCCGGTGGACATGTCCGTCGCGGCGAGGCAGGGATGGGCATGTCCATCCGTCGGTGCGCCGGTGCAGCCCGCGCGCTAGGGAAGCTTGAAGGTCGCCCGGACCCGCTGGTCGTTTGATGTCAGTTCGGCACCCAGCGAACGCAATAGGGCCTGCGCGGCGAGGTTGCCTGGGGTCGTTTCCGCCACCAGGTCGGCTGCTCCCGCCTCAGCTGCCTGGAGCTTGATGAGCCGCAGGGCCTCCCCGCCGATGCCCCGGCCGCGAAAACTCCGGCCCAGCCAGATGCCGGTCTCCAGCGTGCCCCCGTCCTGCGGACCCAGCGTGCCCCCGGCTTCCGGAGCACGAACATCACCCCCACCCCCGTCCACCCGCATCAATCGGACCGACCCTGCCAGCTCCCCGTCGGCGGTGATGGCCCAGGTCCGCTGCCGGGCCGGACCGTCCAGCCCGGCCGCCGCGGCGCGGTGGTAGGCGCGGAACCAGCTGATCCGTTCGGTGTTCCAACCGGCGGCCGTGCCGAGCGGCGGGGTGACCTCGTCGGCGTCGGCGTCATGCAACGCCACGGCCAGAAGCCCGTCCAGCACCGCGTTCGTCACGTCGACCAGCGCTACCACCGGTAACGGCTCAGTTGATGGCGGCATCGACCCACTCCGTTCCTTCCGGCGACAGCACAGCAGTTCCGGCCGAGAGTTCAGCCAGCCGCGCCGACGCCTGCTCCAGCCCGGCCGGGCTGTCCGGCAACGCCAGCCGGAGCACCGTTGTCTGCGCATCGTAACTGGTCCCGGCCATGAGGAACCCGGCGGCGCGGAGGTCGTTTTCAAGCCGGCCGGCGGAAGCGTGGGGGACCGGCACGGCACAGATCCGCAGCCGCTGCCGCCGCACCAGGGGCGCGCGTTCCAGTGCGGAAGACACCGATTCCGAGTACGCCCGCACCAGTCCGCCCGCACCGAGCAGGATGCCGCCGAAGTAGCGGACGACGACGGCGGTCACGTCACTGAGGTCGGTCAGGCCGGGCCCGGTTTCGCGTTTCAGCAGGGCCTCCAGCATGGGGATACCCGCCGTTCCCGAGGGTTCGCCGTCGTCGCTGGAGCGCTGCACCTCACGGTCTGGGCCCAGTACGAACGCCGAGCAGTGGTGCCGGGCGTCATGGAATTCCCGGCGGAGCGACGCCACCAGCACCCGGGCCTGGTCCTCGTCGGCCGTGCGCTGCAGGACGGTAATGAAACGGGACCGTTTGATCTCCAGCTCGTGCCGGAAGCTGCCGCCGGCCGCCAGCGTGGTGTACGCCGTGGCTCTGCTGTCCGGGAAAGCGCTGGCCTTGCTTTCCGGGGAAACCGCGTCGACTGGCACCGCTTCAGTTTAGTCTGGTGGGGTGCTGAAGATCGGGTTGACGGGCGGCATCGCCTCAGGGAAGTCAGTGGTGGCCTCGCGGCTGCGCGAGCTTGGGGCCGTGGTGGTCGACGCCGACGCCCTGGCGCGCGAGGTCGTGGAACCGGGCACGCCCGGGCTGGCGCGCGTTGTGGCGGCCTTCAGTTCTACCGTGGTGGGATCCGACGGCGCCCTGGACCGCGCCCGCCTGGCCGCCCTCGTCTTCGGAAACCCCGAGCGGCTGGCCGTGCTGAACGGCATCATCCACCCCCTCGTCCGGGAACGGGCCGCCGCCATCGCCGCTGCCGCCCCCAAAGGCGCCGTCGTGGTCCAGGACATCCCATTGCTGGTCGAGACCGGCCAGGGCGCCAACTTCCACCTGGTGGTGGTGGTCGACGCACCCGAAGACCTCAGGATTCAGCGGATGGTCGAGCACCGGAAGATGACGGTCGATGAGGCCCGGTCCAGAATGGGCGCCCAGGCAACACGCGAGCATCGGCTGGCAGCGGCGGATGTGGTCCTGGACAATTCCGGCGCCAGGGAGGAACTGCGCGACGCCGTGGACCGGCTCTGGTCCGGCCGGCTAGTGCCGTTCGCGGAGAACCTGGTCAAACACCGGCTGGCGCCGCGCACCGGCGGGCCGGTGCTCAGCCCCGCCAACCCGGCCTGGACAGCCGAGGCAGCCCGGCTCATCGCCCGGCTCCGGGCAGTGTCCCCGCAGGACATCCTCGGCGTCGACCACATCGGCTCGACGGCGGTTCCCGGGCTGGCCGCCAAGGACGTCCTGGACCTGCAGCTCACCGTCCGCGACCTCGCCGCCGCGGACCGGCTGGAGCCGCTGCTGGCGGAAGCGGGATTCCCGCGCTGGCCGGGCAGCGGCCCCGACAACCCGAAGCCCGGCCACCCGGACCCTGCGGCCTGGGACAAGCGCGTCCACGGCAGCGCGGACCCGGGCCGGCCAGTGAACCTGCACGTCCGGGCTGCCGGCTCCCCGGGCTGGCGCTATGCCCTGTGCTTCCGGGACTGGCTGCGCGACGACGACGCCGCGCGGACCGACTACCTCGCCGAAAAGCGGCGCGCCGCGCGGCGGCACGGGGTGGACAAGTCCACGGCGGCCTACGCCGCAGACAAAGAAGACTGGTTCACTGCGCAGGCCGCCCCTCGGATGGATGAGTGGGCCCGCCGAACGGGCTGGCGGCCGCCGTCGTACGCCGCCGCAGGACCGCAGGGTAGCGCCCAAAGCTGAATCAGGGTTTCCTGTCGGAGGGCAGCGGTAGATTAGGAACATGAGCCTTGCCCAGGAAATCAACCGTGTTGTGGCGCCCTTCGAAGTCATCAGCGAGTTCAAACCGGCCGGCGACCAGCCGGCCGCGATCGCCGAGCTGACCGAGCGCATCAAGAATGGCGAAAAGGACGTGGTGCTCCTGGGCGCCACCGGTACGGGTAAAAGCGCCACAACGGCGTGGCTGGTCGAGCAGGTCCAGCGCCCCACCCTCGTGATGGTGCAGAACAAGACCCTCGCCGCCCAGCTGGCCAACGAATTCCGTGAGCTGCTGCCGAACAACGCGGTGGAGTACTTCGTCTCCTACTACGACTACTACCAGCCTGAGGCCTACGTGGCCCAGACGGACACCTTCATCGAGAAAGACTCCTCCATCAACGAGGAAGTGGAGCGGCTCCGGCACTCCGCCACGAACGCACTCCTCACCCGCCGCGACGTGATCGTGGTGGCCACCGTGTCCTGCATCTACGGCCTGGGCACGCCGGAAGAGTACATTTCCGGCATGGTCACCCTGCGCAAGGGCGCGGAAATGAACCGTGACGACCTGCTCCGGAAGTTCGTCTCCATGCAGTACGCCCGCAACGACATGGACTTCCACCGCGGGACCTTCCGGGTTCGCGGCGACACCGTGGAGATCATCCCGATGTACGAGGAACTGGCCATCAGGATCGAGTTCTTCGGCGACGAGATCGAAAACATCCAGACCCTGCACCCGCTCACCGGTGAAGTGCTGCGCGAGGAAGAGGAAATGTACGTCTTCCCGGCCTCGCACTACGTCGCCGGCCCCGAGCGGATGGCCCGGGCGATCAAACGGATCGAAGACGAACTTGCCGACCGGCTCAAGGTCCTGGAGAGCCAGAACAAGCTCGTCGAGGCCCAGCGGCTGCGGATGCGCACCACCTATGACCTTGAGATGATGCAGCAGATGGGCTTCTGCAACGGCATCGAGAACTAYTCSTCGCACATYGACGGMCGYGCCCGCGGRACSGCKCCRCACTGCCTYCTSGACTACTTCCCGGACGAYTTYCTGCTSGTSATCGACGAATCCCACGTTACGGTCCCGCAGATCGGTGCCATGTACGAGGGCGACATGTCCCGCAAACGGAACCTGGTGGACTTCGGTTTCCGGCTGCCGTCGGCCATGGACAACCGTCCGCTCAAATGGGACGAATTCCTCGAGCGTGTCGGCCAGACCGTGTACCTCTCCGCGACCCCGGGCAAATACGAGCTCGGCAAGGCCGACGGATTCGTGCAGCAGATCATCCGGCCCACCGGCCTGATCGACCCGGAAGTGATCGTCAAGCCCACCAAGGGCCAGATCGATGATCTGCTGGGTGAGATCCGCACCCGCACCGCCAACAACGAACGCGTGCTGGTCACCACCCTGACCAAACGGATGGCGGAGGACCTCACCGACTACCTGCTGGGCCACGGCGTTAAAGTCGAATACCTGCACTCAGACGTAGACACCCTGCGCCGCGTGGAGCTGCTCCGCGAACTCCGGATGGGCGTCTTTGACGTCCTGGTCGGCATCAACCTGCTCCGTGAAGGCCTGGACCTGCCCGAGGTCTCGCTGGTCAGCATCCTCGACGCGGACAAGGAAGGATTCCTCCGCTCCGCGACGTCCCTGATCCAGACCATCGGCCGTGCCGCCCGAAACGTCTCCGGCCAGGTTCACATGTACGCGGACCGGATTACCGATTCCATGGCCCAGGCCATCGACGAGACCAACCGCCGCCGGGCCATCCAGGTGGCCTACAACACCGAGCGGGGGATCGACCCGCAGCCGCTGCGCAAGAAGATCGCCGACATCACCGACCAGCTGGCCAAGGAAGACGCGGATACCCGCGAGCTGCTGGCCAGCGCGAACAAGGCCCGCGGCAAGGGCAAGGGCGGGGCCAAGGTCCGCACCGACGGACTTGCCGCCGCCCCCGCCGAGGACCTGGTGGGCCTGATCGAACAACTCACGGAGCAGATGCACGCGGCAGCCGGCGAGTTGCAGTTCGAACTGGCGGCACGACTCCGCGACGAGGTCGGCGATCTCAAGAAGGAGCTGCGCCAGATGCAGTCGGCGGGTCACGCCTAAGGTAAAGTAGATGGAACGTAGGGGAGTATCCCAAGCGCTACGATCGTCAACACGCAGGGCACAGATGCCATGCCGGGCGTAGCGGGCAGCAGACTGACACCGGAGGCCACGGCCCGGGTGCGGGAGCCTAGCCGGAGAGACTTACACCGCTGAGCTGTACCCTGCGAAAGGTCACTTCGTGCCCGAACTTCCCCTCTGGTTTGAGATCGGCTCCTTTGTCGTCCTCGGCCTCATCCTCGCCGTCGACCTGCTCCTGGTCCTGAAGCGTCCGCACGAGCCCTCCATGAAGGAAGCAAGCCTTTGGGTCTCCTTCTACATTGCCTTGGCCCTCGTCTTCGCCGGCGCCATGTTCATGTTTACCGGCCCGGAATACGGCGGCCAGTTCATCGCCGGCTGGGTCACCGAGTACAGCCTCAGCATCGATAACCTGTTCGTGTTCATCATCATCATGGCGCGCTTCTCGGTACCCCGTAAGTACCAGCAGGAGGTGCTTATGGTCGGGATCATCATCGCCCTGGTCCTGCGCGGCATCTTCATCCTGCTCGGCGCGATCGTGATCGAACAGTTCAGCTGGATCTTCTACATCTTCGGCGCCTTCCTGCTCTGGACCGCATGGAAGCAGGCCCAGGACGAGGGCGAAGACGAGGAAGACAAGGAAAACCCGCTGATCGCCCGGATCCGCCGGGTCCTGCCGATGTCCGACAAGTTCGACGGCGGCAAGCTCCGCGCCGTGGTGGACGGTAAAAAGGTCTTCACCCCGATGCTCATCGTCTTCGTGACCATCGGCCTGACGGACCTGCTGTTCGCCGTGGACTCCATCCCGGCCATCTTCGGCCTCACCCAGAGCGCCTTCATCGTCTTCACGGCCAACATCTTCGCCCTGATGGGTTTGCGCCAGCTGTACTTCCTGCTGGGCGGTCTCATGAGCCGGCTCATCTACCTCAAGCACGCGCTCTCGGTCATCCTGGCCTTCATCGGCGTCAAGCTGGTGCTGCACGCCATGCACGTGAACGAACTCCCGTTCATCAACGGCGGCAAGCACATCGAATGGGCGCCGGAGATCCCCACGTTCGTCTCGCTCGCCGTGATCATCGGCACGATCATCATCGCGGTGGTCGCCAGCCTGCTCAGCTCCAAGGCCTCCAAGGCCAAACTCGACAGCCGGCTGGAAGAGGACTCCCGCAAGAGCCTCAGCGACGCCGAGTAGCCACCACGCGGGCACCGAACGGGCAGGCCACGCGCCTGGGCCGCGGCCGACCCTCGACGGGCTAAGCTCGGAGCGTGAAAACGTTTGATGCCGCACAGGCGGCCGATACGGCGCTGCACCCCCAACGGGTGCAGCGCCGTACCGTTGTTGTCCTCAGCATCGCCCAGCTCCTGAGCGGAATCGGCAACGGCGCGAGCCTGTCAGTGGGATCACTGCTGGCGGTCCAGCTTTCCGGCTCCAACGCCTGGGCCGGCTCGGTCACCACCACCATGACTCTCGCGGCAGCCCTGACCGCCCTGCCGCTGGCCGGACTGGCCGGCCGGAGGGGGCGCCGGGCCGCTCTCGTGACCGGCCTGCTCTGCGCGATGACGGGCGCCCTGCTGGTGATTCTGGCCACCGTGACCGGGGTCTTCCCGATCCTGCTCGCGGCTGCGGCCCTGCTGGGCCTTGGCACCGCGGCCAACCTGCAGGCGCGCTTTGCCGCCGTCGACCTCGCCGATGCCCAACACCGCGGACGGTCCCTCGCAATTGTCGTGTGGTCGGTGACGGTTGGCGCCGTGGCCGGCCCCAACCTCATCCAGCCCGGCGCGGTAGTGGGGGAGGCGCTGGGGCTGCCCGCCATCTCAGGGCCGTTCGTGTTTTCGACGGCGGGACTGTTCCTCGCAGCCCTGCTGTTGCTGGTCGCGCTGCGGCCCGACCCGCTGCTGCTGGCCGGCCGGCTGCGTACCGCCTCCGAGGGTCCCGCCAAGGGAACGCAAGGCAGCCGGGGGAGGCACGCCCTGCGGGACGGCCTCCGTGCCGTCCGCTCCTCGCCCCGGGCGCGGCTGGCGCTGCTCGCCGTCGTGGCCGCGCACGGCTGCATGGCGGCCGTGATGTCCATGACGCCGCTCCACCTGCAATTGCTCACCGAAGGGCCGATGGCCGGCCCCATAGCCGGTCACACCCACACCACCGGGACCGATGTGTTCGTGCTGATCGGCTTCACCATCTCGCTGCACATCGCCGGGATGTACGCGCTCTCACCCGTGATGGGCTGGCTCACCGACCGGGTGGGCCGCCGCCAGGTCATCCTGCTGGGCCACGGGTTGATTCTTATCGCCGTATGCGAGGCCGGGTTCGGCCAGTCGCAGCCGGCCCTGGTGACCATCGGACTGGTGCTCCTGGGGCTGGGCTGGTCCGCTGCCACCATTGCCGGATCCACGCTGCTCGCCGAAAGTGTGGCCCCCGGGGACAGGGTCCTCGTGCAGGGTGCCTCGGACACCCTGATGGGCATCGCCGGCGCCGTCGGATCCGGTTTCGCCGGACTGCTGATGAGCGGAATCGGCTACCAGGGGCTGAACCTGGTAGCCGCCGCCGTCGCCGTCACGGTCCTGGCCGTGATCCTGGCAGCGCGAGCGCCGCGCACGGAGCCGGCCCTGGACGGCTGAGTCCTCAGGCCCCGGCCGCGCGCGCCATGCCGAGCAGCCGCCCGAAGATGGCTTCCCCGTCATCGGCAATGCCGTCATGGTGGAACTCATCCGTTTCCCACACCTGCAGGCCGCGGACTGCACGTGCTGTCTCCAGCGAGAGGTCCCGGTCCACGTAAATATCGTCGCTGTAGACGGCCGCCGCCACGGGGACGTTGTTCAGTGCCAGGCGCTCGGGATCATAGAGCGGCTTCCAATCGTCCTTCTCCGCGAGCAACTGCGCCACCGTGCGGAGCGGCCGCAGCGCCGGATCCTGGTCAAAGTACCACGGATAGACCATCTCACCCGTCAGCAGGGGCTCGGCCGCGTCAGGGCGGAACTCGGGGAAGTCCTGGAGCACGCGCAGGGCAGCCCAATCGGTGGCCTCGCCCTGGCCGTAGATGGACTCATGCATAAGGGCATAGAGCGGGTTGGATGCGCGGGAAACGAGGCCGCGGACCTGCTCCAGGAAGCCGTCGGAGAGCCGCCCGCCGTCGGGCGTGGCAACGAACGCATCCTCCAGCAGGTGGTGGAGCCCGTCGACGCGGGTGTTGCCGCCGAGGTAGGCACCCACCATCTGGAACCGCTCCACGGTGAGCCGGGTGCCGTCGGGAAGGACTTCCTCGGTGTCCCGGAGGTGCCGGGCGATCCGGGTGACCAGTTCGCGGTCCTGCGGATACCAGCTGAAGTATTCGGCATTGCGGGCCGCGACGCGCCGGAAGGTGGCCTGGTAGACCCGGTCGGCGGGACCGGCCAGCGGGGCGAGGCCGCCGGTGATGAGCGCCTCCCGCAGGCCCTCGGGAGCGAAGGACAGGTACGTCAGGGCGCAGAAGCCGCCGTAGCTCTGACCGTAAATGGTCCACGGCGCTGCACCGAGGGCCCTGCGGATAGCCTCGGCGTCCGCCACGATCGAATCGGCCCGGAAGTGCTCCAGGTACTCCACCTGGTCCCGGTCACCGCCGCGCAACGGCAGCGTGTTGCGGTCGATGGGGGAGGACAGGCCGGTGCCGCGCTGGTCCAGCATCAGGATGCGGAAGTCCCTGGCCGCGGCCTTGCTCCAGCCGCCAAGGGCCGGGAAGCGGTTGCCGCGGCCCCCAGGGCCGCCCTGCAAGAACAGCAGCCACGGCAGGTCCGCGGCAGCCTCTTCGCTGTGGTCGGCGGAGACGTACTCGCGGGCGAAGACCGTGATGGTCTCGCTGCCGGCACCGAAATGGTCCAGCGGCACTTCGAAATAGTGTTCCGTGGTGCGCATGCCGCGGTAGTCATGCCGGGCTTTGACGATGTGCGGGACGACGCCGGGCGCCACCGCTGCGGCCTTAACCACGGGCGGTTGCCGTCCGGGCCGCGCCGAACCCGGCGAGGGCTTCACCGGTCAGACGGAACGTTGACCATTCGTCCATCGGGGCCGCCCCGAGGTTTTTGTAGAAAGCGATCGAGGGCTCGTTCCAGTCCAGCACACTCCACTCCACCCGGGCGTAGCCGCGCTCCACGGCCGTGGTCGCAAGGTGCTGCAGCAGGGCCTTGCCGTGCCCGGCGCCGCGCGCCTCGGGCATCACGTAGAGATCCTCGAGGTAGATCCCGTGGACGCCTTCCCACGTGGAGTAGTTCAGGAACCACAACGCGAAACCCTGGACCTCACCGGCGGCGTTCTCCGCCATCGTCGCGTAAACGCGCGGGTTCTCGCCGAACAGGGCCTCGGACAGCATCTCCGGGGTGTTTCGGACCGCGTCCGGTTCCTTCTCGTAGATGGCCAGGTCGTGGATCATCCGGAGGATGGCGGGAACGTCGGCGGCGGCGGCCGGGCGGATTACACTCATGGGCACGAGTTTACTAGCGGCTACAGCCGGTTCACGTCGCTGACCCGGACCACAGCGGTGCCGGTTTCGTCGGAGGCTGCCAGGTCCACTTCGGCGGAAATGCCCCAGTCGTGGTTTCCGGCGGGATCGTCGAAGATCTGCCGGACTTTCCACACCCCGGGCTCCTCGGTGATGATGAGCAGTCCGGGGCCGCGGGCATCCGGGCCGGTGCCGATGTCGCCGTGTTCCTCGAAGTAGTCATCAAGCGCGTCTTCCCAGCGCTCAGCGTCCCAGCCCGAGCCGCCGTCGAGCTCGCCGAGGGCAGTGGCGGCCTCGTCCGCGAACAGTTCCACCCGGCGGAACATCTCGTTCCGGACCATCACGCGGAAGGCCCGCACGTTGGAGGTCAGCGACGGCGGCGGGGGCGGCGGGGCGTCATGCGGGGTCGGCGCGGCGCCGGACGTCAGTTCCTCCCACTCGTCGAGCAGGCTGGAGTCCACCTGCCGGACCAGTTCGCCCAGCCAGGCAATCAGGTCTGCGAGGTCTTCGCGCAGGGCGTCCTGCGGGACAGTCTGCCGGAGGGCCTTGAAGC